>NZ_JBTYHB010000013.1:0-246791 GCF_054871485.1 Streptomyces sp. UC4497
ACGAGGGGGCACCACGCAGACCCGTGCCGGCGGGAGCGGGCAGATGACCACCAGACACCACCACGCCACAGCACCGCCGCCGTCGCGGTACTCGCCACGGCCGCGGCAACGTACTTCATGGCCAGGGGCCGCACCGCACACCCGGCCCCGGTTGTTCCATCGAGGCCTCCACGCGGGCACGACCGGGCTCCAGTCGCAGACCGCGCGATGTCCGTACGTGGTCAGGTGCCCAAAGGCACGTCCCTGCCGGTCAGTTGGGCGCGGATGCCCTCGTTCGTGACCGTGATGTCCCGCAGGCGCAGGTCGCCGGGCATGTCCTTGGGTAGCTGGGCCGAGAACTCCATTTTCTGGGCGACCTTCGGCTCCTGCAGCTTCTGCAGTCCCTCGATCAGCGACGGGTCGATGCCGGCGGGCTTGAGCAGCGCGGGGTGGTCGGCCAGCGCGTCCAGGGCGCCGCCCTTCATGAGAGTGCCCGGCGCGAGCGGGCGGCCCGTGGCCTGTTCGGTCGCGCGCTCGTCCATCTTGTCGACGGTGGGTGCGGCCAGTTGGAGGCCGCCGCCCTTGCCCGGGGTGTAGGTGAGCAGGCCCGGGACCACGATCTTGATGTCTTCCACAGACAGTGCCAGGCCGCGGTCGCCGGTCCGCTCCAGGTGCGCGCGGCCACGGATCTGGGCCTTCTTGCCGGCGACCGGGAGATCGCCCTTGGCCTGTACCGTGTTGTGCTGCTTGCCGGGGGCCAACTTCACCTGGGAGGCGCCGACTTCGCGGTTGAGGTCGTCGAAGGACAGGAATACGTCGCCGCGGACCTTGCTCAGGACGGCGCCCTTGACGGAGGACGGGAGGCTGCCGACAATCCGGATGTCGTCGACCGACCCCTTCACCTGCGCGACCGAGACCGGACCCGCGGGCACGTGGGGCACGTTGACCTCCACATTGTCGATGTTGCCCATGGCGACTTGGCCCAGGAAGGGGAAGCTGTTGATGTGCACCTCGGGTTCGGCGTGCAGCTTCAGCGATTCCTGCACCTTCTCTGCCGCCATGTTCTCCGCGTAGAGCACCGCCCAGCGGTCCCCCAGCGCGAGGAACGCGAGCACCACGACGAGGGTTGCCGTCGCCTTCGCCGCCGTACGGGCGGGAGAGCGCAGCACCCTGCGCGCCGCACGTCGGCGGGCTTTGCGGGCCTTGCGGTCCAAGGGGGCGTCGTAGTCGCCCGGGGCAGCCGCCTGGTCGGGGATGTGTGCCGTGGACTCTTCGGGAGGGCCGTTCTCAATCACCGCCACATACGAACACACGACCGCACCCACACCCAAGTCCCCGCCCTACGACCCGTGCCGCACCCGTGAAGATTGCGTATCGACCCCGCGCACCGGCAGGAAGACCCGCAGTTCACGATGCTTACCTGCGGGGGTACGGCCGACCAGCCGACGGAAGACCGACCGGTAAGAACGGGGAGCAGCAGCATGGCCAACCTTCATCTGAAGACGCTCAAGTGCATCGAGACCGAGGACTGGGTCGGCCGCGACGACCCCAAGCTCACTGTGAACGGCCAGAACATCCTGTTGCCGAACATGCGCGGGGGCCAGAAGTACGCCATCGACGAGTACGTCGCCTTCGACGACGAGGTCACCATCACGCTCCGCGAGGCCGATGGCCTGCCCGGCGACAGCAGTGACCTCCTGGGGTCGCACACGCTGACCGAGAAAGGCAGCGGCATCCTCAACTTCAGTATGGATGGCGCCAATTATCAGCTCTCCTACACCCTCACCCGGTCCTGATTCCCGGCGCTTCGGCATCCGAACGCGGGTTTTCTCCATCACCGGACGGCGTCAGCCCGCGTCCGTCAGTACCAGGGACAGCCGGGAGGTCACGGCGTCCGCGAGTGCCGTCGCCGCGTCCTCCCCGAGGTGCGCCGAGCGGGCGTGGTCGCGTACCAGGCAACGTACGGCGTCGAGTTGGGGCGTGGTGAGGGGCCGGATCTCGGGCGGTGGCTGGGGCCGGCGGCGGAACAGGTGGTGCAGCAGCGGCGTGCGGCGGCGCGAGCGGCGGGCGGCGGCCCGGCAGGTGGTGCGGCGGGCCGCCTCGTCCAGTGCCAGCCACACCACCGGGGTGACCGGCGCGGTGACATCGACGTGATCGCATTCGAGCGGGCCCTGGTGCGCTCGAATCCCCTGCTCGAAGAGGCGCGTTACCCGGCCCTCGTCCAGGGGTGCCAGTCGGTCCAGCAACAGGACCTCGTCCGGCGCCACTTCGGCGACCACGTCCCGCACCACGTCACGCACCCTCGCGCTCACGACGGCCCTCCCGTCCGACGACCGGACCATGGTGTCCGGCCGTCCCCGGCTTCGTCAGGACCAGTTCACGCCGCTCCTGGGCCGGTTCCGGTCCGCCGCGCGTGCCCCTGTCGACTCACTGGATCGCGTCCATCGCGGCGCGCACGGCCCGGGGTTGGTGGAGCAGGTCGGTGTTGTCCGACCACTGGTCCACGCCGCCCACCAGAGGCAGTTCGCGTAGAGCAGGGCGTGTGAGGGTGCGGGCCAGGGCCTGGGCGAAGCGGTCGGCGTGCAGCACCAGGAAGGGGCGGGAGTGGTAGGGGCGTCGGTTCGGGTCCAGTGGGGCGGTCAGGCCGGTCGCATTGTGCAGCGTGGCCACGGCCTCGTAGGCGTCGCACAAGTGCCGTTCCCGGGTGGGGTGATCCGGGGCCGTGAGCGCGCCGCGCAGTGACGGGGCGAGCTTGTCCGCCGCAGGCAGGCGGCCGAAGGCGCTGCCGAGCCATTTGCTGTACGGGACGTAGCGTCGGTCCAGGAGAAGGCACAGGCGCATCAGGTCGCGCACGAGGCGGCCCGCCACCACGGCTGATCCGATGTCGTCGCCGCTCTCCGCGCAGCGGCCCACGAACGCCTCTTCCTGGGAGATGCGCTGCCACTGGCACGCCAGCACGTACCGCCACACCTGTCCCGGGTACCACGCCAAGGTGTGCCGCAGGGCGGTCAGGCTGCCGGGCTCGTCGTGGAACACCATGCCGCCGGTGGTCTCGGCGAGTCGCTGCTGGGGCATGGCCAGCCATTCGCTCACGCTCGGTTCCGCGTCGGCCGCGGGCAGCCCGAGGCGTCCGCCGGCCCACTCGTCCACGGTGTGGATGTCGACGCGGTGGTTGACCGGGCCGTCGGTGGCCCGCATGCGGCCGACCGGGTCCAGCGGGTTACCGCTCTCCTGGAAGTGCGTGGACCAGCCCCGTACGTGCTTCGGCAGCCGCTGTGCCAGGACCTCGTGGATACGCGCGCCGTGTTCGGCCCTGTCCTCGGGTGTCAGGAAGAGTTCCAGCCGTGGGCCCCACTCGTGGTCCGCGGACCGTGGTGTGTCGAAGCCGAGGACCTCGGATCCACCGCCGATGCGGGCGGCCGCGTGCCGCACCCCGGGGAACGCCTCCCGCAGGATCGGCCGCACGGCCTCTTCGTACAGGGCCCTGGACAGTTCGAGGCCGGAGATGAACCGGGCGTCGGAGTTGGTCATGGCACCACTGTGCGGTACGCCCCCTGCGTCCCGGTGCTGTGCGGGCCGGGCTCCTAGCGCAGCGCTGAGCCCGATCCCGCGCCGGCGTCCCGGTCACCGAGTGTGTCCGTCGACCGTCCCGAGACCTTTTCGAGGGCGGCGGCGACATCGTCGTGCACACCCAGGGGCAGGCGGTCCGCCCCCGCGGCGCGCAGCACGGCCTGCTCGGCGGCGTCCGCCACGAGGGCCAGCGCGCCGCCGCCCGCCACCATCTCCAGGCCCGCCTCGACGAACTGCCGCGCCCCGTCGGCCCCACAGTGCTCGGCGTCCTGGAAGTCCACCACCAGACCGGACTGACCCGTGGCGTCCAGCCGCCCCATCAGTGCGCCCAGCTCCGCCGCGGCATCGGCATCGAACCGGCCCACGACCTGCACGACCAGGACACCTCCGTCCTCCCAGCGCACAGGAAACCGAACCCGAGCCTGCCCCATAACCGTCCCTTCAGCCGCCGAGGCGCCCTTCTCACGCGCAGCGCCTCCGGCGGCGCGCCTACCCCCTCCCCGCCACTCCACGCATGCCGAAGACCGGCCCTGCGCGACTCCCCCGGCACACCGGCCCATCATGCCCAGGTCGGGGCGGTCGGCGCGACGCCTGGCCCGCGTCGAGTCGTGCGGGACGTTCGGGTTCCGGTTCGTCATGATCGAGGCGGCGGTCGTCGTCGCGTTCCTGCTCATCGGACGGGCGACTCATTGGGCAGGCGCATCGTCGGGCAGGCGAAATGATCCCTGTGCGGTGGCAACACGTGCCCGTGCGGCGGCGGTGTGCATAGGGTCTGCGGCATGGCTCTGAGACCGGTTCAGGTGAACATCAAGGCCCTCGACGACGCGGTCGTCGGGCGGTTCTGGGCGGATGCGCTCGGCTGGGGCGTGTCCAGCGAGGCGCCCGGTGTGACCAATGTGTGGCCCGGTGGCGGCTTCGTGTGGCCGGATGCGAGCGCCGTGTGCATCGACGTGGTCACCGTCCCGCACGCCAAGACGGCGACGAAGAACCGGGTGCACATCGATCTCGCGACCACCACCCCCGCCCATCAGGCGGAGACGGTCGCGCGGTTGAAGGAGCTCGGGGCGACGCCCGTCGACGTCGGTCAGGGTGATGTGCCGTGGATCGTGCTCGCCGACCCGGAGGGCAATGAGTTCTGCGTGCTGGAGCCCCGGGAGGTCTACCGGGACACCGGGCCGATCGCGGCCGTGGTGGTCGACTGCGCGGACCCGCGGGCCATGGCCCGGTTCTGGGGCGGGGTGACGGACTGGACGGTGCACCAAGTGACCGACGAGCAGGCGGTGTTGCGCTCCTCCCAGGGGGCGGGCCCCTATCTGGAGTTTCTTCGTTCGTCGGACGGCAAGACCGTGGAGGACCGCGTCCACATCGATCTGCTGCCGTACGCCGGTGACGACAAGGAGGCGGAGGTCATCCGCCTGAGGACCCTCGGCGCCACCGACATCGACCTCGGCCAGGGCGACATCCCGTGGACGTGTCTCACCGATCCCGAGGGGCACGACTTCTGCGTCCTCGGGCGGGGTTAGGGCCTGATCCGAACGACGGGCCCCAACCCCTGCCAGGCCCCGCTCAGGCCTCCGGCGCGTCCCCGAAGTCCGGGATCTCCAGGCGCGCGCCGCCCTGGCGTGCGGAATCGTGGGCGACGATGCCGGGCAGTGTGTAGCGCGCGGCCACCCATGCGTTCACCGACGGCAGGGTGCGGGTGTTGACCGCGGTGACGAAGTCGTCGACCAGGAAGTGGTGGCTGCCCTCGTGGCCGTTGGGCATGTCGTCGTAGACGCGGGGCAGGCGGGAGCGGTCGTGGACGGGGGCCGAGCCCGAGGTGAACGCGGCGCGCAGGGCGGGGGCGATCTTCTCCAGGGACGGGTCGTCCGGGCTGAGTGAGGGCTTCGGTTCGAGGAGTTCGGTGATGTCCTGCACGCCCTTCTTGTCCTGCCAGAAGCTGACCGTGGCGAGCTGCTCCATGCTGGCGTCCGTGCCGAAGAACCGGAAACGTGACTCCCTGATGTGCGAGGGGTAGCCGACCCGCCGGAACTCGTTCGTACGGAACGAGCCGCCACCGGCGACCTCGAAGAGCGCGGTGGCGTTGGAGATGTCGTTGCCGAACTGACTGACCTCGGTGTCGAAGACACCGTCGCCGCGCTCGTCCTTCACACCGATCGCCGAGACGCTGACCGCGTGGGTCCGCCACGCGCCGAGCACTCCGCCGACCGCGTGTGTCGGGTAGAGCAGCGGCGGATAGCTGGCGGTCTCCTTCCAGCGTTCGCCTCCGCTGTACTGGTACGCCTCGTAGAAGCCGAGGTCCATGTCGTGGACGTAGTCGCCCTCCGCGTAGAAGAGCCGGCCGAAGGCGCCGTCGGCGATCTGGTTGCGGGCGTGCACGGTGGCAGGGTTGTACTCGCTGGTCTCGCCCATCATGTAGGTGAGTCCGGTACGGCGGACCGCGTCGATGATCGCGGCGATCTCGTCCCGTGTGATGGCCATCGGGACGGCCGAGTAGACGTGCTTGCCGGCTTCGAGGCCCTGCAGCACGAGCGGGCCGTGGGTCCAGCGCTGCGTGAAGATGGCGACGGCGTCGATGTCGCGGGACTCCAGCATCGCCTCGTACGAGGGGAAGGTTCCGGCGAGGACCTCTTTCGCGGCCAGTTGCTCGGCCCGCTCCGGCAGCAGGTCGGTGACGTGGACGGCGTCGACGCCCGGGTGGGCGAGGAACAACTTGGCGAAACCGCCGGCGAACTGTCCGGCGCCGACAATGCCGAGGGTGAACGTCATGTGCGCATGCCTTTCGCTACGTGCTGCGTGGTCACTGGTCGAGCAGGAGGTTGATCTGGTCGTTGGTCTCGTCGAGGCGGCTCGCGGGCGCCCCGTTGCCGAAGACGTCCTGCATCGCCGGGTGCATGAGGGCGTAGACGTCGGCGGCGTAGTTGGTGATCGGGAAGGGGAAGGTGCGGTACTGCTTGCGGTCGTCGACCGGGGTGGTGAAGGCCGAGGTGTCGATGCCCTTCTTCTTGTAGGCGGCGACGGCCGTGTCGGTCCCCGCCGGGGTGGCGGGGAGGACGATCCCGTACCGGCCGACCGTCTTCTGGCAGGCGTCGGAGGCGAGGTAGGCGACCCACTTCTTGGCTCCCGCCTTGTTGCGGGCGCCCTTGGTGACGGAGTCGGCGAGGCCGTTCATCATGGTGGCGCGCTTGCCGGTGGGTCCTGTGGGGTTGCGGACGGTGCCGAAGTCGATGCCCTTGAACCCGGCGTAGGTGGAGAGCATCCAGGCGCCGTCGAAGGCGGTGGCGGCGCGGCCCGCGGCGAACTGGGCGTTGGACTGGTTGAGTCCGGCGTTCCAGGCGGTGAAGGGCGCCATGTAGCCCTTTTTCGCGAGGCCGAAGTACCACTCGATGACGGACTGGAAGGTCTTGTCGCCGTACCGGTACTCCTCGCCCCACCGCTTCCTGTCCGTGTAGGACCAGCCGGCGGAGCCGGTGAACGGGCTCCACTGGGTCTGGCCGTCGCCGTCCCCTGCCCCGTTGGTCGCGAGGCCGTAGGTCTTGACCTTGTGCTTGTCGAAGCCGGGTTCGTCGCCGCGCTTACCGTTCCTGTCGACGGTGAGGTGGGCGATGGCCTTCTCGAAGGTGCCGCCGTCCTTGGGGTTCCAGCGCAGCCCGTCGAGGTCCTTCGGGGTGAGGTCGGCGTCGTCGAGCATCTTCTTGTTGTAGAAGAGCGAGACGGTGTCCCAGTCCTTCGGCGCGCCGTAGCGGTGTCCGTCCTGGGCGACCCAGTTCGCCGCGAGTCCCGGCTGGTAGTCCGTGTCCTTGATGCCGAGGTCGTCGAGGGGTTCGAGTACCTCCAGGTCGGCGAACTGGCCGAATTTCTGGATGTGGTTGGTGAAGACGTCCGGCTCGGTGCCGGAGATGAAGCTCGCCGTGAGCTTGGTCCAGTAGTCCTCCCAGCCGATCTGGGTGAACTTCACTTCCAGTCCGCGGTGTTGCTTCTCGAAGTCCTTCGCGCAGGCTTCGTAGGCGGGCAGTTGGTTGGCGTCCCACAGCCAGTACGTCACGGTTCTCGATGAGCGGGCTGCGGGGTCGCTGCCCGCGCACCCGGTCAGCGACAGCGCCAGTGCTCCGGTCAGCGCGACGAGCGTACGAAATCGCATCCGGTGCCTCCTACTTGAGTCCGGTGAAGCTGATGGAGCTGACGATGCGGCGCGCGAACACCGCGAAAAGCACCAGCATCGGGAGCGCCGCGATGAGGGTCGCCGCCATGAGCCCGGACCAGTCGAAGCCGGACTGCGGGGTCTGCGCGCGGAACATCGCGAGGGCGACGGTGAGGACGCGGGAGCTGTCGCTGTACGACACCATCAGCGGCCAGAAGTAGTCGTTCCAGGAGGTGATGTACGTCAGCACGGCGAGGGTGATGACCGGGGTGGACGCCATGGGCAGCAGCACCCGGAAGAAGATCCGGATCCGGCCCGCGCCGTCCAGGAGCGCGGCCTCCTCGACCTCGCGCGGGATGTTCATGAAGAACTGGCGGAGGAAGAAGACGGCGAACGGGGTCATGAACATTGTGGGCAGCGCGATGCCGAGCAGCGAGTCGATCAGCCCGAGTTCCTTCACGAGCACGAAGTTCGGCAGCAGCGTGAAGATCGAAGGCACCATGAGACCGCCGAGGAACAGCGCGAACACGGTATTGCGGCCACGCCAGTTGAGGCGTGCGAACGCGTAGGCGGCCATGGCGGAGAACAGGATCTGGCAGATGGTGATCAGTGTCGAGACGACGGTCGAGTTGAGCAGGTAGCGCCAGAAGTCGAGGCCGCCGCCCGCGCCGCCCTGGGCGACGGCTTCCTTCGTCGACTGCAGCCCGAGGGCGCGCTCGAAGCCGCCGCCCGTCGGGTCGACGGGGAGCACGGAGGTCGGGTCGGCGGCGATGCCCGGGTTGGAGGAGAGCGCGGTGCGCAGCACCCAGTAGAACGGCAGCAGGGTGACGAGGACGATCGCGCCCATCGTGGTCCAGGCGACGGCGCGCCCGAAGGAGGGCCGGCGCCGGGCGGGCCGGACGGTGTGCGCGGGTGCGGTGGTGGTGGCCATGTCGGTGCTCCTCTCTTCAGCCGAGGTCGGTCTGTCCGGCCCGGGTGATCCGGTACTGGACGATGGTGATCACGCTGAGCACGACGAGCAGGGCCACGGACATCGCGGAGGCGTAGCCGAACTGGAAGCGGCCGAACGCCGAGCCATAGATGTAGAACTGCAGCACGTTGGTGGCATTGGCGGGCCCGCCGGCCGTGGTCACGGCGACGGTGTCGAAGACCTGGAAGGACCCGATCACCGTCATGATGAGGACGACCGCGAGGACCGGGCGGAGCAGCGGCATGGTGATGCGGGTGAACATCCGCCACTCGCTCGCGCCGTCGACGCGCGCCGCTTCGTACATGTCGTGGGGTATCGCCTGGAGTCCCGCGAAGAGGAGCAGCGCGGTGTAGCCGACGTGCCGCCACACGTTGATGAGGGCGATGGTGGGGATGGCCCAGGTCTCGTCGGCGAGGAACGGGATCCGGTCGAGGCCGACGGCGGCGATGATCTCGTTGCCGATGCCGAGTTGGGTGTCGAGCATCCAGAGCCAGACGAGGCCGGCGACCACGTTGGACATCAGATACGGCGTGAGGACGATGCCGCGCAGCAAGGAGGACTGGGTGAGCCGGTGCAGCAGGACGGCGATGCCGAGCGCGGCCACCGTCTGCACGCCGATGTTGACGAGGACGTATTCGAGGGTGACCTTCAACGAGTCCCAGAAGATGGGGTCGTTGACCATGCGCTCGTAGTTGGCGAGGCCGACCCACTCCGGTGGTGTGAGGAGGTTGAAGCGGGTGAAGCTCAGCCAGATGCCGCGCAGGGTTGGCCACAGCAGGAAGACGGCGAAGCCGAGCAGGGCCGGGGCGATGAAGAGTGCGGCGATCGCGCCGTCCCCGAGGGGGCGTTTGTGCTTCTCGCGCGGGGCACTGTCGGTGAGCGGCAGGTGTCTCGGCGGGCTGCTGGAGGCGACAGTCATCGGGGACTCCCTCGTCTGCGATTCGGCCTCGTCCTCGGCCTGGTTACTTTCGCCGCAGAACTTTCGGGCCGTCAAGACGCGTGCAGCGACTACCTGACAGGGGTTGCTGCGACTTAGAGTGACGTCATTCCTTTTGCAACAGAAGGAACGGGGAGAGGGGTTGGAGATGAGCGCGAAGGCGGACACCTGGGTGCCACTGAGTTCGGGCGAGCGCGCCGTGGCGTTGGAGGTGCTCACCCGTGGGCCGTTGTCACGCAGTGAGCTCGCGCGGCGCCTCGACCTGTCGGCGGGCAGTCTCACCCGGCTGACCAAGCCACTGATCGAGTCGGGGCTGCTGGTCGAGGCACCGGAGGGCCCGGCTCGCCCGGAGTCCCGCCAGGGCCGCCCGTCCCGCCCCCTGGACATCGTCGCCGAGTCCCGCACCTTCGCCGGATTCAAGATCACCGCGGACACGGTCTACGGCGTTGTCACCACACTCAGAAGTGACATCGTGGCCTGCCGCGACGCGCCGCTCGCGAGCCGGGAACCGGATGAAGTCGTCGCGACCATAGGCGAGTTGACCGATGCGTTCGCCCAGGAGTTTCCTTCGCTGTCCGGGATCGGGATCGGGCTCGGCGGCCGCGCGCAGGACCGGTCGGTCGTCGACGAGTCGGCGTTCCTCGACTGGCGGGACGTGCCGCTCGGGCGGCTCGTGCGCGAGCGCACCGGGCTGCCCGCGGTCGTCGAGAACGATGTGAGCGCCCTCGTCGAGGCCGAGAGCTGGTTCGGGGCGGGCCGGGGCCTGGACCGGTTCGCCGTGCTCACGATCGGGGCGGGGCTCGGGTACGGCCTGGTCAGCGGGGGGCGGCGGGTGGAGACCGCCGAGGACGGGCTCGGCGTGGGCCGCTTCTGGATCGTCGATCCCTCCGGTCCGCTCTCCGCGGACGGCCGGCGGGGCAGCGCCGTCTCCCTCCTCACGATCCCGAGCATCCGCGCCCAGGTGCGGGCCGCCACGGGCGAGGACATCACGTACGACGAGATCCTCGCGCGCGCCGTCGAGGGCGAACCGCTCCCGGCGCGGGTGGTCGGCGAGGCGGCGCGTGCGCTCGGCACGCTCGTCGCGCAGATCGCGAACTTCGCGATGCCGCAGAAGATCCTGCTCGCCGGGGAGGGCGTCGGCCTCGTCGACGTGGCGGCCCCCGCGATCGAGGAGGCGATCCGCGCGAACCGCCACCCGCGGGCCGACCCGGTCCATCTGGAGACGAAGGTCTCCGACTTCCACGACTGGGCGCGCGGCGGGGCCGTGTTGGCGATTCAGGTGCTGGTCCTGGGGACCGCCGATCCAGGACCCGGCTCCCGTGCCGCCGCCGGGTCACGGGTACCGTCACCCCGTTGAAGTCCGGCAAGATCCAAAAGGCGGTTACGCATGGCCGACGCGGCCCCCGGCGCCACAACGTCCCCCAGTGTCACGGAAGTTGAGACCCACGGTGTCGAGCGGATTCCCGACGGGGACCGCTCGGCCCGCCCCCTCGACCTGTTCCGTCTCGCCTTCGGTGGCGCCAACACCTTCGCCACGTGTGTGCTCGGCGCGTTCCCGATCTTGTTCGGCCTGTCCTTCTGGCAGGGGCTCGCCGCGACGGTCCTGGGGCTGGTGGCGGGCGCGCTGCTGCTGGCGCCGATGTCCGTGTTCGGGCCGGCCAACGGCACGAACAACGCGGTGTCCTCGTCCGCGCATCTGGGTGTGCACGGACGCGTCGTCGGCTCGTTCCTGTCGCTGCTCACGGCGATCGCGTTCTTCTCGATCTCCGTGTGGTCGTCGGGCGACGCGCTGATCGGCGCGGCGCACCGGCTGGCGGGGCTGCCGGAGTCGGACCTCTCCTACGGTGTCGCGTACGCGGTGTTCGCGGGGCTGGTCCTGACGGTGTGCGTGTACGGGTTCCGGTTCATGCTCTTCGTGAACAAGATCGCGGTGCTGGCCGCGTCGGCGCTGTTCGTGCTCGGTGTGTTCGCGTTCGCGGGGGACTTCGACCCCGGCTACACGGGCTCGTTCGCCTCCACGTCGACGCCGATGTTCTGGCCGTCGTTCATCGGTTCGGCGCTGATCGTGCTGTCCAATCCGGTGTCGTTCGGCGCGTTCCTCGGTGACTGGTCGCGCTACATCCCGGCGACCACGCCGCGCGGACGTGTCATGGGCGCGGCGTTCCTCTCGCAGATCGCGACACTGCTGCCGTTCCTGTTCGGCCTCGCCACCGCGTCGGTGATCGCCGCGAAGGCGGAGAAGTACCTGGATCCGGCGGCCCCGAACTATGTGGGCGGGCTCCTGGCCGTCTCCCCCGGCTGGTACTTCCTCCCCCTGTGCCTGATCGCACTGATCGGCGGCATGGCGACGGGCACGACCGCGCTGTACGGCACGGGCCTCGACTTCTCCTCGGTGTTCCCGCGCTTCGGCCGGGTGCAGGCGACGGTCTTCATCGGTTCGCTGTCGATCGCGTTCATCTTCGTCGGCCGGTTCGCCCTGAACCTCGCCCAGTCGATCTCCACGTTCGCCACGCTCATCATCACGTGCACCGCGCCGTGGATGGTCGTCATGGCTCTCGGCTACGTGACCCGGCGCGGCTGGTACGACGCGGAGGCGCTCCAGGTCTTCAACCGGCGCCAGCGCGGCGGGCGTTACTGGTTCACGCACGGCTGGAACTGGCGTGGTCTGTCGGCCTGGCTGGTCTCGGCGTGCCTGGCGCTGCTGTTCACGAATCTGCCGGGCCAGTTCGTCGGCCCGCTCGGCACCCTCGCGGGCGGTACGGACATCTCGCTCCCGGTCGGCCTCGCTCTGGCCGCCGTCGTCTATCTCGCCCTGCTGTTCCTCTTCCCCGAACCGCGCGCGGTGTACGGACCGAACGGGCCGCGTCTGGTGCGCAGTTCGGAGGCGGAGGTGCCGCCGATCACGGGGGACGTACCGACGGAGGTACCGACCGGCGCCGCGTGAGTGACGCCGCACCCCTCAGCCCCGCTTCGCATACACATGGAGTCAGCCATGACGGCACAGCCCTTCGAGAACCGCGTCGACACGAGCAGACCCCACCCGGCCCGTGTCTACGACTGGCTGCTGGGCGGCAAGGACCACTACCCGGTCGACCAGGCGGTGGCGGAGAAGCTGCCGCCGGAGGCCCGCCACAACGCCCTGCGCAACCGCGCGTTCATGCACCGGGCCGCCGCGTGGCTCGCCGGCAACGGCATCGATCAGTTCCTCGACATCGGCACGGGTATCCCGACCGAGCCCAACCTCCACCAGATCGTGCAGGGCATCGTGCCGTCCGCCCGGGTCTCGTACGCCGACAACGACCCGATCGTGCTGCGGCACGCGGAGGCCCTGTTGGTGAGCGCTCCCGAGGGGGCCACCGACTACATCCAGGCGGATGTCCGCCGCCCCGATGTCATCCTCGACCACGCGCGCACGTTCCTGGACTTCTCCCGTCCCGTCGCCCTGTCGATGATCGCGCTGATGCACTTCATCGGCGACGACGAGGACCCGTACGGCCTGACCAGGGCGCTCGTCGACGCGCTGCCGACGGGCAGCTACCTGGTGCTGTCGCACGGCACGACCGACGAGCACCCGCACCTGGTGAAGTCCGTGACCGACACGTACCGCAAGGGCGAGATCCCGCTGCGGATGCGCACGCGGGCGGAGGTCGAGCCGTTCTTCGAGGGCCTGGAGCTGGTGGAGCCGGGCCTGGTGACGGCGACCAAGTGGTACCAGTCGGGGCCCGCGCCCGCCGAGGAGCTGAGCGGGTTCTATGTCGGCGTCGCCCGCGTTCCGTAATTCACGTGGTGCGCTGACAGGATGGCTGCGACAGAGGCCCGTCCCCCGTAGCGAAAGAGGCCGCCGTGGAAGAGCGTGAACTGGACCACCTGCGCCGGTGCGTGGAGCTGGCCGCCGAGGCGTTGGACGCCGGTGACGAGCCGTTCGGCTCGGTGTTGGTGGACGGTGACGGGAAGGTCAGGGCCGAGGATCGCAATCGGATCGCCGATGGTGACTCGACACGTCATCCCGAGTTCGAGCTGGCCCGCTGGGCGGCCGAACACCTCACCCCCGAGGAGCGGGCCTCCGCCACGGTGTACACCTCCGGTGAGCACTGCCCCATGTGCTCGGCGGCGCATGCCTGGGTCGGGCTCGACCGGATCGTGTACGTGGCGTCCTCGGCGCAGCTGTCCGAGTGGCTGGCCGAATGGGGGCGGCCCCAGGGCCCGGTGAACGCCCTGCCCGTGCAGGAGGTCGCCCCTTCGGTGAAGGTCGAGGGTCCGGTGGACGAGCTGGTGCCGGCCGTGAAGGAGCTGCACCGGCGGCTGGCACAGGGCTCCTGAGGCCTACCCCGGGGGGCCTCAGCCGAGGCCCAGTTCCCGCTCCCCCAGCGGCGCGAAGTAGCGCTCCACGTCGGCGGGTCCGACCTCGGCCAGGGTCGCCGGGGACCAGCGGGGGTCGCGGTCCTTGTCGATGATCTGCGCGCGGATGCCCTCGGGCAGGTCGTGGGTGTCCAGGGCCGCGCAGACCACCCGGTACTCCTGGTCGAGGACCTGCTCCAGCGAGTCGAGGCGGGCCGCGCGGCGCAGGGATTCGAGCGTCGCCTTCACGGCCATGGGCGACCGGGAGAGGATCAGGTCCGCCGCCTCCTTGGCAGCCACATCACCGGTGGCGAAGAGCCGCTCGACGATCTCCTCGACCGTGTCCGCGGCGTAGCAGGCGTCGATCCAGGTCTGCTGCTCGGCGAGGACGCCGGGCGGTGCCTGCTCCGTGTGGCGTGCGACGACCTCGCCCGGCTCCGCCCCGGCCAGCTCGCCCAGCAGCCGGGGCAGGGCCTCGGACGGTACGTAGTGGTCGGCGAGGCCGCACAGCAGCGCGTCGGCCGCGCCGACCGCCATGCCCGTGAGCGCGAGGTGGGTGCCGAGGTGTCCGGGCGCGCGCGTGAACAGGTACGTGCCGCCGACGTCGGGGACCAGGCCGATACCGACCTCGGGCATCGCGACCTTCGAGCGTTCGGTGACGATACGGATGCCGCCGTGCGCGGACAGGCCGACGCCACCGCCCATGACGATGCCGTCCATGACGGCTACGTAGGGCTTCGGATAGTGCGCGATACGGGAGTTGAGCCGGTACTCGGCGCTCAGGAAGGCCGCCGACGCCCGGTGGTCGCCGCTGCGCGCGTCGTCGTGGAAGAGCCGGATGTCGGCGCCCGCGCACAGGCCCCGCTCCCCCGCGCCCTGGAGCACGACGGTCCCGACGGCGGGGTCGTCCGCCCAGGTGTCGAGGGCCTGTGCGAGGGATCGCAGCATGGCGTGGGTGAGCGAGTTCAGGGCCCGGGGCCGGTTCAGGGCGAGGTACGCGGCGCGTCCCTCCACGGCCCGCAGGACGGGGGCGTCGTCGGAGCTCAACGGTGGTTCCTTCCGGTGAAGATCACGGCAGGACCATCTCTATCACCTGCGGCGGCGTGGCCGACGGGTCGCAGAGAGGGGTTCCCGCAATTGAAATTGCGGGGTACGTTTGTGCAATCGCACTTGCAGATTGCCTCTCTCTCAGAAAGCAACGCCCGTGCCTTCACCTCGCACCCCCAAGAACCCCGGCCAGGCCGACTGGCTGGGCGACGCCCTGCCCGACGTGCCCCTGTCCAAGGCCCAGACCCGCGTCGTCGACGTCATCGTGCGCAATCCGCAGCTCGCCTCGTACGCCGAGATCGCGCAGATCGCCGAGCGGGCGGACGTGAACAGCTCCACGGTCGTCCGGGCCGCGCAGACCCTGGGCTACCAGGGCTGGCCCGACCTGCAGCGGGAGCTGCGCGCACGGTACCTGGTGCAGATCTCCACCGAGGACACGCTCACCGAGCACGGCGAGCACCGCAGCCCGCTGCACGACGCGCTGACGCACGACCTGGAGAACCTGCGCCAGACCCTCGAGAGCAATTCCGCGACGGAGGCCGAGGCCGCCATCGCGGCGCTGGCCGAAGCCCGGTCGATCCTCGTCATCGGCGTCGGCTCCTTCGCGGGTCCCGCCACCGTGATGGCACACCTCGGCTCCACCATGGGCTACCCGATCACGCTGGAGAACCGGGCCGGTGTGCACCTGGCCTCGGCGGTGAACAACGTCGGGCCGGGTGATGTGCTCCTGGTCGTCAACATGTGGCGCTCCACGAAGCAGGTCATCGCCGCCGCGGAGTCCGCCCGCGAGGCGGGGGCCACCGTCGTCGCGATCACCGACATGCGGCGCGGGCGGCTCGCCACCTCCATCGCCGACCACCTGCTGATCGTGCCGTCCGAAGGCATCTCGTTCTTCCAGTCCGTCACCGCCGCCACGTCGGTGGTCTACGGGCTGCTCGCCGGTATGCAGGCGGCGCAGCCCGAGCGCAGCCACGCCGCGATCCGCCGCACCCAGCAGCTGTGGCGTGACCTGGACATCTATCTCGACTGACCGCCCGATATCTCGACTGACACCCCGAGCGACGGGGGCGCCGCGCCTCCTGCCCCCTCCCTCGCGCAAGGAGCACAGATGAGCAAGCACATCGCCGTCGTCGGCCTCGGTTCGATGGGCGGCGCCATGGCCACCGCGCTGGTCGCCGCCGGCTGGCAGGTCCGCGGGTACGACCCCTCCCCCGCGGCCCGGGACACCGCCCAGGAGGCCGGTGTCGACGCCGTCGACACGCTGGAGCAGCTCGCCGGCACCCCGTACGTGGTGCTGTCCCTGCCCTCGGCCCAGGTCGTCGAGGCGAGCCTGCCCGCCCTGCTGGCCCGCCCGGGCACGGTGGCGGTCGTCGACACCACGACGTCGCAGCCCGACACCTCGGCCGCGTGTGCGGCGCTCGCGGCCGAGCATGGTGTGTCGTTCGTCGACGCGCCCGTCTCCGGTGGCCGCACCGGCGCCGTCGCCGGTCGGCTGACCGCCTTCGTGGGCGCCGAGCCGGACGCGCTCGACGCGGCGCGGCCCGTCCTGGACGCCCTCACCGGCGGCCAGTTCCGGCACCTCGGCGGACCCGGCTCGGGCAACGTGGTCAAGCTGCTCAACAACATGCTGGCCGCGGTCAACCTGGTGGCGGTCGGCGAGGCGCTGGCCGTCGCGAAGTCCTACGGCGTCGACCCGGCCGCCTCCGCCGCCGGAATCAGTGGCGCGTCCGGTGCCAGCAAGGCGTCCGCCGCCATGTATCCGGACTGGGTGCTCAGCGGCACGTACGACTCCGGGTTCTCGCTCGGACTGATGGCGCGGGACGCCGCCCTGGCCGTCGAGACCGCGAAGCAGCGCGGTGGGACACCTCAGTTGCTGGCCGCCGCGAGCGAGCGGTGGCAGGAGGCCCTGGCCGAACTGGGCCCGGCCGCCGACTTCTCCGAGATAGCCCGCACCGTCGCACCGACCCTCACGCGTTAAGGACCGACGCACCATGAACACCACGACTTTCTCGATCGGCTCCGCGACCTCCGGTGCCGCCACCGCCCGAGCGGCACTGGACGCTCACTTCCCGCAGGGGCTCGGCTCGTTCGTCGACGGCCAGGTACTCCCCGGCCGCGGCGAAGCCGTCAGCCTCACGTCCGCCGCCACCTCGGAGTGGGTGGCCGACTACGCCGACGCCGGCACGGAGGGCGCCGACGCCGTCCTCGCGAGCGCGGTGCGCGGCGCCGAGGTGTGGGCCGCCACCGACCCCTTCGAGCGCGCGGCGATCCTGCGGGAGGTCTCCCGTACCGTCGCCGAGCACGTCGAGGAACTCGCGGCGCTGGAGTCCGCCACCACCGGCAAGCCGATCCGCGACACCCGCGGCGAGGCCGCCAAGGTCGCCGAGATGTTCGGCTACTACGCGGGCTGGGCGGACAAGCTGCTCGGACACACCATCCCGGTCCCCGGCAACTGGCACACGTACACCGAGCGGGTTCCGTGGGGTGTCGTCGTGGCGATCACGCCGTGGAACGCGCCGCTGTTCACCGGAGGCTGGAACTCGGCGGCGCCGCTCGCCGCGGGCAACGCGGTCGTGGTCAAGCCCAGCGAGTTCACGCCCGCATCCACGGTGCGCCTGGCGCAGCTGGCACACCAGGCCGGGCTGCCGGACGGTGTGTTCAACGTCGCCACCGGCCTGGGTTCCACCGTCGGCGCCACCCTCACCAGTGACGCGCGGGTCGGGAAGGTGTCCTTCATCGGCTCGGTGGGCACGGGGCGGCGGGTGGCCGTCGCGGCGGCGGCCGCGGGCATCCCGACGGTTCTCGAGCTGGGCGGCAAGAGCGCCAACATCGTGTTCGCCGACGCCGATCTGGACCGGGCGGCGGACGGCGCCGTTTCCGCGATCTTCTCCGGGGCCGGGCAGTCGTGTGTGGCCGGTTCGCGGCTGCTGGTGGAGCGGTCGGTGCACGCCGAGTTCGTGGCGCGTGTCGCGGAGCGGGCGGCCCGGCTGCGGGTCGGCGATCCGCTGGACCCGGAGACCGAGGTCGGCCCGATCATCACGGAGTCGCAGTTCGCCACGGTCACCTCGCTCGTCGAGGCCGGCATCGCGGGCGGCGCCCGCCGCGCCACGGCGGCGAGCCTGCCCACCCAGGTCACCAACTCCCCTCTCGTGGACGGACGTTGGGTGCTGCCGACCGTGCTGGACGGGGTCAGCCCCGCCAATGTGCTGGAGACCACCGAGGTGTTCGGCCCGGTCGTCGGGGTCGACTCCTTCTTCACCGAGGCCGAGGCCATCGAGCGCGCCAACGCCACCACCTTCGGGCTCGCGGGCGCGGTGTGGACCCAGGATGTCGCTCGGGCCCACCATGTGGCCCGCTCCGTGAAGGCAGGTACCTTCTGGATCAACTCGTACAAGACGATCCACGTGGCCGTGCCCTTCGGTGGCTTCGGTGACTCCGGGCACGGCCGGTCCTCCGGCCCCGGCGTGCTGGACGAGTACACCCAGACCAAGGCCGTGTGGACGCCCACGTGTGCCGCCGGTTCCCCGTTCCCGTCGCTGAGCTACTGAGGAGTTCTCCATGAGCCGGACACACACCGTCGCCGAGGGCGACCGACTCAAGAAGGACACCTCCGCCGGTGTCACCAAATGGGAGGGACAGGTGCTGTCCCTGGCCCGCTCCCTGCACGCCCGTCCCGAGCTCTCCTTCGAGGAGACCGAGTCCGCGGCGGCGATCACCGCGCTGCTCGCCGAGGGCGGGTTCACCGTCGAGCACGGCACGGGCGGTCTGCCCACCGCGTTCACGGCGACCGCGGGAAGCGGCGACCTGACGGTGGCGCTGTGTGTCGAGTACGACGCGCTGCCCGAGGTCGGCCATGCCTGCGGGCACAATCTCATCGCCGGTGCGTCGGTGGCCGCGGCCCTGGCCCTCGCCCCGTACGCCGACGAGTTGGGCATCACGCTCAAGGCGATCGGCACTCCGGCCGAGGAGCACGGTGGCGGCAAGTCACTGCTCCTGGAGGCGGGCGCGTTCAACGGGGTGGGCCTGGCCCTGATGGTGCACCCGGTGCAGGACGGTGTCTCGTACAACCCGGCGGGGACCACCGCGCAGGCGGTCGGCCGCTACCGTGCCGTGTTCTCCGGCCGTGCCGCGCACGCGGCGGCCGCGCCCCACCAGGGTGTGAACGCCGCGGACGGCGCCACCATCGCCCAGGTGGCCATCGGGCTGCTGCGCCAGCAGATCCCCGGCGACCATCGCGTGGCGCTGTTCGTGTCCGAGGCCGGCGTGGCCACCAACATCATCCCCGAGCGGGCCGTCGTCGACTTCGAGTGCCGGGCGTTCACCCTGCCCGAGTACGAGGCACTCCTCGCCCGCGTGCGGCGCTGCTTCGAAGGGGCCGCCCTGGCGAGCGGCACCGAGGTGGTCATCGAGGCGACCGAGCCGCTGTACGAACCGCTCGTCCAGGACGACGCGTTGGCCGGGTACTGGACGGCCGCGATGGAGTCGTTCGGCCGTGACACCACGTCCAGTGGCCGGCTCGGCGGCGGATCGACCGACATGGGCAATGTCAGTCAGGTCATCCCGAGTCTGCACCCCTGGCTGAGCATCCCCGGGGCCGAAGTGCCCATCCACTCCCACGGATTCACCGCGGTCGCCGATACCGACGCGGCGTACGAGCTGATGCTCGAAGCGGCCCGCGCGCTCGCCTGGACCGTCGTCGACGCCGCGGGCGATCCCGAGCAGCGTGCCCGCTTCGAGGGCGCCGCCTACCACCGTGACATCAGAAGGGCCGGGTGACGACATGTCCACCCTCGTCAAGCCGAACGACCGCGGCACGCGGACACGTCAGACGCTGCCGATCGCCGGGCTCGCCCTGGTGATCGCGCTGGTCGTGCAGTTCATCGGTGAACTCGACATCGACCTGGGCATCGGCTCCATCATCATCTTTCCCATGGTGTGGGGCCTGCTGCTGGGTCTGCTGGTGTCGATCCAGAAGTTCCGGCCGCTGGGCATCGATCTGCAGAAGGTGGCGGCGGCGCTCGTCGGCGTCGCGGTGATGATCCTGGTCGCCCGACTGGCGTTCAACATCGGCCCCAGCCTCCCGACGCTCGCCGACGCCGGTCCCGCGCTGCTGCTCCAGGAGATCGGGCATCTGCTCGGCACGGTCGCGATCGCGCTGCCGCTCGCCGTGCTGCTGCGCATGGGCAAGGCGACGGTGGGCGCCACGTTCTCCCTGGACCGCGAGCCGTCGTTCGCGATGGTCTCGGAGAAGTACGGTCCCGACTCCGACCAGTACCGCGGTGTGCTCGCCATGTACGTGTTCGGCACGATGTTCGGAGCGGTGTTCATCACGCTCCTGACCTCGCTGGTGTCGAACTGGAACATCTTCGACCCGCTGGCCCTGGCGATGGGCGCGGGTGTCGGCTCCGGGTCGATGATGGCCGCGTCCTCCGCCAGCATCGTGGCCGCCTATCCCGGCGACGAGCAGGCCATCCTGGGCATGGCCGCGGTCTCCAACCTGATCACGACGATCCTCGGTGTGTACGTCGGCATCTACCTGGCGCTGCCGCTGGCGGACCGCTTCTACCGTTTCCTGACGCGCCGCGGGCGCACGGAGGCGACAGGGGCCGCGCCGACCGAACCGCACGAGGATGAGCAGAGCGCTGCGGAGAACCGGGCCTTTCGCGAGCAGGTGGCCTCGGCGGCGGGCGAGATCAAGCTGCCGCTCTGGCTGTCGCTCGGCGTGCTGACGGTGCTCGGCATCGGCACCGCCTCCGTCGCGGCGGGGCACATCAGCCTGGACATCATCGGCGGTTACGCCGTGCTGCTGGCCCTGGTGCTGGTCGGGCTCATCCTGGCCAAGGTCAGCCGGAAGATCTCGGCGATCGTATGGATCACCACCGTCGGCGCGTACGTGTCCAGTCCGTGGTTCTTCGCCTCCGACACACTGAACCGCCTTGTGTCGTCGGTGGACTTCCTGTCCATCGCGACCATCATGCTGACGCTGGCGGGGCTCTCCCTCGGCAAGGATCTGCCGCTGCTGCGCCGCATCGGTTGGAAGATCGTCCCGGTCGGGCTCGTGGCCATCACCGCGTCGTTCCTGCTCTCGGTCGTCATCGCCGAGTTCACGCTCGGGGCGTGGGGCTAGGGTCCTTCTGACGGATCAGGGTCCGTCGTTCGGCTCAGTCCCTGAGGACCCCCCCCTCACGACACCCCCGCGTGCTCCGCTCGGACAGGCCGCTCGTGCTCGGCGCGGGCGGCCTCGAGCAGGCTGCGCCACGAGGTGACGGTCGGTCGCCGGCGCAGCAGGGCGCGGCGCTCGCGCTCGGTCATCCCGCCCCAGACCCCGTGCTGGATCCGCTGATCCAGTGCGTGGGCCAGGCATTCGGTCTTGATCACGCATCCGCCGCAGATGCGCTTGGCGCTGCTCTGCGCGGCCCCTTCGACGAACAACTCGTCGGGGTCCGTTGTGCGGCATGCCGCCTGATCCCACCGGGAAATCTGATCGTCGCGCACTTCTCCCGCCCCCTTCTCCGTATCGCCTCTCAGCGTAGTCGCGTCGTCACTTTAGGCCATACGTGCAGCTCGCGCACCCCACCCCCTCTGAACACACGGTCAATTGACGATCCGAAACGGACAAATGGCGTGCCGTTACGGGCAGTTCGAGGGGGTGTGGTGACGCACACAGAGCGGAGTGGGGGGCCGGACGCGACCGCGCGGCTCAGGCTCCCGTCGTGGCCCCCACGGGCTCGCGGCGCACGACGTCGACCAGGGAGCGGTCGGTGATCTTGAGGGCGGGTGAGACGGCGAGGGTCAGGGTCGACACGCTCATGAACGGGTTGAGGTGGCGCCAGCCCCAGTTCTCCAGCGCCGCGCGCACCGCGGCCGCCTGGTCGGCGACGTCCCCGGCCGGGCGGGCGGACAGCACGCCGCCCACGGGCAGCGGCATCCGCGCCGCGATCGACTGGCCCTCGGGTCCGCCGACCACGGCGACGCCTCCCCCGTCCGCGACGACGGTCGACGCGGCGGCGGCCATGGCGACGCGGGAGGTGCCGATGGTCAGGAGGTTGTGGCTGTCGTGGGCGTACGTCGACGCCACGGCGCCCTCGGTCAGTTCGCGGCCGAGGAGGGGTGCGAAGACCGCGCCCTCGCGTCCGTAGCGGTTGCGCACGCGGACGAGGGCGGTGCGGCCCTCCCACTGCACTTCGCCACCGTGGACCGGGAGTCGGATCTCCGCCGCTTCGGTGTAGGTGTCCCGCTCGTTGACCCGCATGGCGCGGAAGGCGTGCTCCCCGTCGGGCAGGTCGACGGTCCAGCGGAACGTGTCCGCGTCCTGCGGTTCGACGTCGAGGCGGCTGTCGAGCGGTGCGACGGCCGGGGCCTCGGCGCCCGCCACCGAGCGCGCGGGCGCGCCGTCCCGGCCCACCACCCGGCCGCCGGACAGCACCAACGCCGGTTCGAACGAGGCGAGTTCGCCGCGCAGCAGCACCAGGTCGGCGCGCTTGCCCGGCGAAACGACACCGCGGTCGTGGAGACGGAGGCGCTGCGCCGGCGTCCACGTCAGGGCCTTCAGGACGACGTGCGCGGGGAATCCGGCGGCGACCGCGACCCGCGCGATGTGGTCGAGGTGTCCCTTGTCGACGATGTGGTCGGCGGCCAGGTCGTCGGTCACCAGGCACAGCGGCGGGAGCTGCGGCAGTGCGAGGAGGGCCTCGGCCACCTCCTCGCTGAGGCACTTCTCCTGGAGCATCATCGTCATGCCGAGGCGGGCCTTCTCCAGGACCACCTCGGTGCGGTTCTTGGTGTGGTCGGAGTCCACTCCGGTGGCCAGGTAGGCGCTGAGTTCGGCGCCGGTCAGGTTCGGGCAGTGGCCGTCAAGAATGACATCCTGCGCGCGGGCGGCGGCGGTGATCTCGTGCATGCGGCGGTCGCCCGCGACCACGGCCCGGTAGTCCATGACCTCGCCGAGCGCGATGACTCCGGGCCAGCGCAGCATCTCCGCGATGTCGTCCGCGGACAGCGCGGCGCCGGCGTGCTCCAGGCCCTCCAGGGCGGGCACGCACGACGGGACGCCCCACAGCTGGGTCTGGGCGGTCTCCCGGCCGGCGTCGATCATCCAGCGCATGGCGTCGCGCCCGGCGACGTTGACGATCTCGTGGGGGTCGGCGAGCACGGTCGTCGTGCCGCGAGCGAGCGTCACCGCGGCGAACTCCTGCGGCGTCAGGAACGCGCTCTCGATGTGCATGTGCGCGTCGACGAAGCCGGGGACGACGAGCATGCCGGTCGCGTCGATCTCCTCGCGGGCGTCGGCCGGGGTGCCCGGCGGCAGCACCGCGCTGATCGTCTCGCCTCGTACGAGGACGTCCGCGGCGAACTCCTCGCCGGTGAAGGTGGACACCACGCGCCCGCCGCTGATCCGGAGGTCGTGCTGCTCACTCATGGGGTCGTGCTCCTTCAGAAGGGGGTCGTCACAGGGGCGGGGCGCCGTCACGGGACGAGTGTGTAGAAGTAGTAGCCCAGCGGGACCATGACGATCCACAGCGGCCAGGGCACCTCGCGTACCCGGCCGCTGACCGTCTTGACGAGGACGTGGGCCGCGAGCCCGACCGCGATGCCGGTGCCGAAGTTGCCGAAGAACAGCGTGGTGGCGACGGTGAGGGCCGCCGGGATCGCGTTGGTCGGATCCTTGAAGTCGACGTTCTTGAGGGCGCCGAGCATGTTCAGGCCGATGTAGATCAGCACGGGCGCGGTGGCCGCCGAGGGGATCAGCGTCGCGAACGGCGTGACGAGCAGCAGCAGTCCGAAGCCGCACGCCGCCCACACGGAGGCGAGGCCGGTCTTGCCTCCCGCGTCGGCCGCGGCCGACGACTCCAGGTAGGCCGTCATCGACGGGGCGCCGACGGCCGAACCGCCCATCACGGACACCGAGTCGACGAGGAAGGGGCGGCGGGAGCCGGGGATGTTGCCGTCCTTGTCGAGCAGCCCGGCGCGCCCCGAGACGGCGAGGAGGGTGCCGGTCATGGAGAAGAACTCGGACACGAAGAAGGCGAAGATGTACGGGAAGTACTCGGGCTTGAGCGCCCCGAGGATGTCGATGTGGAAGAGCAGCGGCCCGGGCGAGTCGGGGGCGGCGAAGAGGCTGTCGGGGACGTCCGTGACCCCGAGGGGGATGCCGACGATCGTGACGGCCGCGATGGTGATGAGGAACGCGCCGGGCACCTTGCGCGAGGCGAGCGCGGTGAGCAGCAGCAGACCGCCCAGCGCGAGCAGCCCGGCGGGCTTCGACAGGTCACCGACGGCGAGGGCGGCCTTGTCGGCGTTGCCCACGACAAGGTCGGCGTCGCGGAAGCCGATGAGGGCGATGTAGAGGCCGAGGCCGCCGCTGATGGCGTACTTGAGGTTCATCGGCATCAGGCGCGTGACGAGGTCACGGATGCCGAGCAGGGTCAGCACCAGGAAGGCGACGCCGGACCAGAACACCATGCCGAGCGCCGTGTCCCACGGGACGTGGTCCTGGCCGACGATGGTGAAGGCGATCAGCGCCACCCCGCCGAGGCCGGGCGCGACGACGAACGGCAGGTTGGCGATGAGGCCCATCGCCAGGGTCGCCAGCGCGATGGCGATGATGACGGCGGTGGTCGCGGCGCCGTGCGGCACGCCCGCGCCCGCCAGTTGGCCGGGGACCACGACGACGGCGTAGGCGGCAGCCATGAACATCGAGGCGCCGGCGACGAGTTCCGTGCGCGGGGTGCTGCCGCGGCCGCGGACACGGAAGAGCCGCTCGACGAGTGACGAGGACTCGGGGGCGGCGTCGGCCTGCTCGCCGGACGGCGGAGCGGTGGTGGACATGGGGACCTCGGCGGGATGAGGGGTGGGCAGGGGTCTGCGGCGACGTCGGCGCGAAAAGTGCGCGGGGCGTGCGGGCACCCGGCTGGGTACGGTCTCTGCAACCAGTCTCTGCAACCGGTTGCAGAGACCGGTTGCAGGTATCATGACACGGCATAAAGGGAAAGTGAACAGCGGCCCGGGCAGTTCCTCGGAACAACTGGTGACTCGGGCCGAAGGCCGAACGGCACACGCGACGCGGGCAGCAGGGGGCAACAGTGGCGACACTCATGGACGTGGCGCACGCGGCGGGGGTGTCGAAGGCCACCGCCTCGCGGGCGTTGCAGCGCCCCGACATGGTCGCGGAGGGAACGCGGCTTCGGGTGCGGGAAGCCGCGGACCGGCTGGGCTTTCAGCCCAACGCGGCGGCCCGCGCCCTGACCACCGGGCGCACGGGGCTGATCGGCCTGATCGTGCCGACGCTCTCCAACCCCTTCTTCGCTCCCCTGGTCATCGGCGCGCAGCAGGCGGCGGAGGACACCGAGAGCCATCTGCTCATCGCGGTGTCCGAGTACGACGCGGAGCGCGAGGCCGCGCTCGCCGACCGGCTGTCCGAGCAGGCCGACGGGCTGATCATGGTGACTCCGGTGGGCACGGACGCGGCGCTGCGCGAGCGGTTCAAGCGTCGGCCGCTGGTGCTCGTCGACCGTCAGGTGGGACGGCTGCCCGCCGTCGTCGCCGACACCGCGGCGGGCCTGGCCGAACTCCTCGGCCATCTGCTGGATCTCGGCCACCGCGAGATCGCCTACGTGTCCGGGCCCGCGGGCTCCTGGGCGGACGAGCAGCGGCGCGCGGCGCTCACCGCGCAGGCTTCCGAGGCGGGCGCCCGCGTCCATGTGCTGGGGCCGCTGCCGCCCACGTTCGACGCGGGCATCGAGGCTTCGCGCACCCTGCCGGGCGCGGCCACGGCCGTTCTCGCGTACAACAGCTATCTCGCGCTGGGCCTGTTGCACGGGCTCGGTGCGACCGGGCGGCGCGTTCCCGAGGACATCAGCCTGGCGGCGGCCGACGACCTGAGCACGCTCGGGGCGACGACTCCGCCGGTGACCGCGCTGGACGTGCCGTTGCGGGAGGTCGGCACGCTCGCCGTCACCCGCCTCCACGAACTGATCGACGGGCAGCGGCGCACGGTGACGTCCCGGGTGCCCGCGGCGCCGGTGCTCCGCGCGTCGACGGCGGGGCCGCGGGTGTCTTGAGGGGGCGGCGCTGCGAGTGCTCTGAGGGTGCGCCGCTGCTGCTGGTGTCGTGAAGGTGGCGCCGCCGCGGATGTCCTGAAGAAGGTGGGTGGCGTCAGCGAGCCGGCTCAGTGGCTCGGCGCCGCCGGGGCCGCCTCCAGTTCCAGTGTGTCGCCGACCGCGATCCGGCCCGGTGTCACCACGTCCGCGTACACGCCGAACAGCACGCCGCGGCCCAAGGTGCTCTCGCCCAGCCCCCGGTACCCCTTGATCAGGGACAGTGTCCGCACTCCCCCGGAGCCGTCGACCGGGTCGCGGTTCACCGCGCCGCACCGCTTCACCGGGCCCTCGACGCGCAGTACGGCGCCGCCGACGCGCACCGTCCGCCCCTCCCAGCTGTCCTCGGCGTGGGGTTCGCCGCCGGAGAAGCCGAGCGTCATACGAAAGCGCCGTTTGTCGACCGCGTCGAGCCCGGACCTGCGGGCCAGTTCGTCCACGGAGGCATCACCGAGGAGCGTGACGGGCCGCAGATCCACTCCGCCGTTGTCGGCATCAGGGCGCACCAGCCGCACCCGTTGCCCCACACGGTCCGAGAAGAGCTCGGCCCACGGTCCCTCGACCACGCGCCCGGTCACCTTGTGGTGCCGGAAGAAGTCGACCTCCAGCGCGTCACCGAGGCGCACCTCGCCGGTGGCCGCCGCGCCGTCGGGGCAGTTCACGGTCAGGACGCCGGACTCCGCCACGTAGTGGGCGGTGTATTCGGCCCAGGCTCCCGTGCGGGTCATGGACAGCAGGTTGCCCTCCGCGTCCACCATGAGGAAGGCCCGGTCGCCCGCGACCCCCGTTCTCGTCAGCTCGACCTCGTCGCGCCGCACCACCCCAAGTCCCTTGATGGCGGTGGTCG
Organism: Streptomyces sp. UC4497; assembly: GCF_054871485.1. Taxonomy (NCBI): domain Bacteria; kingdom Bacillati; phylum Actinomycetota; class Actinomycetes; order Kitasatosporales; family Streptomycetaceae; genus Streptomyces; species Streptomyces sp. UC4497. The sequence goes on from NZ_JBTYHB010000013.1 coordinate 26,926, forward strand.
TCAGCGAGGTGACCTGGAGTGCTGGAACGGGTGTCATGCGTCGGCGCTCCCCTACTTGGCGTACGTCTCCGAGTACAGATCGGCCACGTAATACTTCCCCGGGTCGGTGTTGTCGTCCAGTTGCTTGTTGCGGACGAAGAAGTCGCCGAGCTTCTTCAGCCAGGTGTCCACCTCTCCGCTCTTGGTCTTGGTGACCAGGTCCTTCGTGGAGAGCGTTTCGACGTGGGAGGCGTCGGCCTTGGCCTGGGCCTCGGTGACCTGGAGCATCTTGGCGGTGAGCTTGATGGTCTCCTCGGGGTGTTCCTGGCGCCAGTCGTTGGCCTGCTGGAGCACCTTGATGACCTTCTTGTTCTTGGCCTCGGGCACCTTGTTGCCGGCGACGAACGCGGTGGGGAAGGAGTCCTTGGTGTCCTTGGTGCTCGCTATCTCGTGCAGGCCGGGGACCTTCTTCCTGATGGTGTCGATGGCGGGGTAGAAGAAGCCGGCGCCGTCGATCTTTCCTGAGGAGAAGGCGGAGACGATGGTGGACGGGTCCATGTTGACCTTGGTGATGTCCTTCGTGGTCATCCCGGCCTTCGCCAGCGCGATGTTGAGGATCATGTCCCCGGAGGTGCCTTCGGGGACGCCGACCCGCTTGCCCTTGAGGTCCTTCATGGACTTCATGCCGGGCTGGCCGATGACACGGTCCGCGTAGGTGAGGGTGTCGATGGCGATGACCTTGGACTTGCCGGAGGCGGGCAGCCACATGGCGCCGGGACCGATGTAGCCGTAGTCGAGGCTGTCGGCGCTGAGCGCCTGGATCTGCACCGGACCGTTGTTGAACGCCTTCACCTTCGCGGTGAGGTCCGCCTTCTTCCACAGGCCCTGCTTCTCGGCGATCGCGAGCAGGCTGGCGCCGTTGTAGTCGGCGATGTAGCCGAAGCGGACCGTGTTGTCGTCCCCCGAGCCGCTGCCCGAGCAGGCGGTGACGGAGAGCGGGAGCATCAGGGCGGCGGGCAGCGCCGTGAGCGTGGTGCGCCTGATCCTGCTTCTGGGCATGCTGGAAGTCCTCTCGGGTGGTGCGCGTGAGCTACGGGGCGGGAGAGTGCGGGTGATGGTGTGTCAGGCGGCGTCGGCCGGTGCGTCCTGGTGGTAGACCGAGGTCCACACCTCGTTGCGGATGCGCCGGAACTCGGGTGACAGGCGGATCTGTTCGGTGCGCGGGTAGGGCAGATCTACCTGGACGACGCGGTGGATACGGCCGGGCCTCGCGGCCATCACGACGACGCGGCTGGCGAGGTAGACCGCCTCGTCCACGTCGTGGGTGATGAACAGGACGGTGCGCTTCTCCTGGCTCCAGGTCGCGAGGAGCTGGTCCTGCAGCTGCACCCGGGTCAGGGCGTCGAGCGCGCCGAACGGCTCGTCCATCAGCAGGACTTGGGGGTCGACCGCGTAGGCGCGGGCGATGGCGCAGCGCTGCTTCATTCCGCCGGACAGCGTCTTGGGCAGGGCGTCGGCGAACTCGTCGAGGCCGACGAGGGCGATGGCCGCCGCGGCGCGACGGCGGCGCTCCGCGGTGGGCACGGAGGCCAACTTGAGGCCGAACTCCACGTTCTGGCGGACCGTCAGCCACGGGAACAGTGCGTACTGCTGGAAGATCACACCCCGGTCGGGTCCCGGCCCGGACACGGGTGTGCCGTCGACCAGGACGGCGCCCGAGTCGGGTTCCTGGAGTCCGGCGGCCATGCTCATCAGGGTGGACTTGCCGCATCCCGAGGGACCGACGACCGTGACGAACTCCTGATCGGCGATGTCGAGGCTGATGCCGTTCAGTGCGGTGAAGGTGGAACCCTTCAGCGGAAAGGTCTTCACCACTTCACGGAAACTGATCTTGCTGTTCATCGACGCTCCTGCCAGCCGGTGAGTCGCCGTTCGGCCAGCAGCAGTAGCCGGTCCATGACGAGTCCGAGCACACCGATAGTGATCAGGGACACGAAGATCGTGTCCATTTCGAACCAGGTGGACGCCTTCTGCATCCGGTAGCCCAACCCCTCCTGCGCGCCGATGAGTTCGGCGGCGACCACGGTCGCCCAGGACGCGCCGAGACCGATGCGCATGCCGACGAGGATGAAGGGTGTGGAGGCGGGGACGACCACCTTGGCGAAGATGGTCCGGTCCGAGGCGCCGAGCACCCGGGCCGCGTTGATCAGTGTCTTGTCGACGTCGACGACCCCCTGGAAGGAGGAGACGACGCAGGCCATGAACGACGCCAGGAAGATCACGGCGATCTTCGGCACCTCGCCGATACCGAGGAGCACCACGGCCAGCGGGATCAGCGCGAGCGGCGGGATGGTGCGGAAGAACTGGATGTACGGCTCGACCAGGGCGCGCACCGTCGGGTACCAGCCCATCAGGAAGCCGATCGGCACCGCCGCGAGCACGCCGAGGGCGTAGCCGAACAGAACCCGGCGCAGGCTCGCGAGAGTGTCGTCGGCCAGGGTGCCGTCGGAGATCATGGTGCCGGCCTTCGCGGCCACGGCCGCCGGTGTGGGCAGGTTCTCGACCCAGCCCATGGCTGCCACGACGGCCCATACGGCGATGCCTGCCGCCACGGCTACGACGTTCAGGATCAGGGGTCGGCCGCGGCCGCGGCGCGGTTGCTGCCGCCGGGTCTCGGCGGTGGTCTTCTGAGCGGGGGTGATCACAGCCATGGGTTCCTCGCTGATGGCTTCACGCGTGCTCCTCGGAGACGGGCTGCGGGTACTGGGTGAGCAGGGGGGATTCGTGGAGGACGAGGGCGATGCCGCCGAGCGCGCTGCCGGCCTCGCCGAGCTTCGCGCGGCGCAGGTCCACGTGGTGCTGGGCCATCGGCATCAGGTGTCGGCGCAGGGCGCGTTCGACCGGGTCGAGGAGGGCGGGTCCCGCCTCGGCGAGTTCGCCGCCGACGACGATGACGCCCGCGCCGACGACGTGGCAGACGGCGGCCAGGACGCCGCCGACGTCGCTGCCGACGTGTTCAAGGACCGCCAGGGCTGTCGGTTCGGCGGCGGCGACCGCTTCGAGGAATCCGGCGAGGTCCTCGGCCTGTCCGCCGGATTCGCGGTAGCGGCTCAGTACGGCGTCGAGCGAGGCGCGGGTCTCCAGGCAGCCGGTGCCGCCGCACTCGCAGGTGCGGCCGCCCACCGGGTCCACGGTGATGTGTCCGAACTCGCCGGACAGACCGTAGCGGCCGCGGTGCAGGGCGCCGCCCACGACCAGGCCGCCGCCGACACCGTGCGACAGGCGCAGGTAGAGCACGTCGCTGCTGTCGGCCGCCGCGCCCCAGACCGCTTCGGCGAGGGCGGCGAGCCGGGTGTTGTTGTCCAGCAGGACCGGCACACCGAACCGTTTGCGCAGCAGGTCGGGCAGGCCGTCGATGCCCTGGGCGTGGGCGTGTTCGCTGCCGGGGTCGGCGATCGGGCCGACGACGCCGACCCCGATCGCGGTGAGTGCGTCGAGGTGCACGCCGGAGGACGGGCCCTGACCACCGGTCCCGCCCTCATCGGCATCGGGCGGGCCGGTGGCCAGGGCGTCGAGGAGCCGTTCCGCGTGCTCGACGCGTTCGGGCCAGGAGAGGTCCGGGGCGTGTGACTCGCTCGCCGAACCGACCACTTCATGGGCGAAGTTGACGGCCGCGACGTGCACGGCGCGGCGCGCGAAGTCGATGCCGACCGCCTCACCCGCTGCCGGGTTGAGGCTGAGCTTCTCCACCGGGCGGCCGCGCTTGCGCGTTTCCACCTGCGGAGTGCTGGCTACCACGGCGCCACTGCCCACCAGGGCGGCGACGATGTCGTGGAGCGTGGTGCGGGAGAGCCCGCTGCGGGTGCTCAACTCGGCGCGGCTCAGCGGGCCCTGCTTGCGCAGCAGCTCGAGAACGGACTGCTCGTGGCCGCGCCGGAGCCGCGTCAGCGGGCCGTCGTGTTCGTGCATGCCGCACAGCATGTGAGGGCCGACGATTTTCGTCAATGAGTCGGAACGAAATACTCGCGACACTCCTTTCTTCAACACCACTCCCCCGCAATGGACTTGACCTGCGACGACGCAGAAGGACGCCGGAGGCGACCGGGTCACGTCACGTTCGGGGAACGCCACACGACTGCAACATTCGCCGCTGACCAGCACCCTCGTCGCCGTCGGACCGGCACTCTCGCACCCATTTATGTAGGTGCTCTTGACTTAAATCGTGAACCCGCTGAAGCATGCTGCACACACCCGAGACCGACCAGCCGAGGAGCCACGCCTGATGACCCGGGACGAGACGAACGCAGCGCACATCGGCCGCCGCGGAGTGCTGGCCGGCATCGCCGGAACCATGGGCGCGGTGGCGCTCCCCGCGGGCTCCGCGCTCGCACAGCCCGCACGGCCGACCCGGCCCGCGGCGGGGCGGCCGTATCCGCCCAACTGGCCCGCCCTCGAACCGTACGGGCTCGCGGACACCCGCAAGGACCTCTGGCCGCGCGAGGACAACTCCTTCGTCCTGCCGCTCGAACTGCGGCCGCGTGACAAGGAGTTGGGGCGTGTCTGGATGCGCGACACCTACGTCAACTGCTTCGTCGTCGACGGCCGTCCGCTCTACGTGGCCACCGGCACCACCCGGGTGCCAGGGCTCTCGGCGGCCGGGCCCTGGAACGACGGCATCTTCGTGTGGACCGCCCCGTCGCTGCACGGCCCGTGGCGCCTCGCCGACACCACCGGCATTCGGCCCGGCGCCGAACGCGGCAAGGTGTGGTCGCCGGAGTTCGTGGACGAGAACCGGCCGGGGCGCACGGTGGTCGCGCCGTGGCAGGAGTACTGGCACGACGAGCAGTTCGGCAAGCGCGCCAACGCCTGGGCGCCCGAGCTGCACCGCTTCCGCGGCAAGTGGTACATCGTCGCGTGCATGGGCGACCACTCCAAGCTGGTCGGCTCCTTCATGCTGGTGAGCGACGGCGGGGTCGAGGGCCCCTACCGGCTCGTCGACGGCAATCTCGACAAGCCGTTCGGCGACGCGTTCATCGGCGGCCCCTCGTTCATCAAGCCGGGTGCGTACCACCACATCGACGGCGGCCTCTACACGGAGGGCGACGACGCGTGGCTGGTCCTGCACAACAACCTGTACGCCAAGTTCCGTCCCGACATGGAGGACATCGTCCCGACGACGAACCTCCCGGCGTTCCAGCAGACCCCGTACTCCCCGGAGCCGTACCTGGAGGGCGCGTACGTCTTCAAGTACGGCGGCAAGTACTTCCTGGTGCACGCGGCATGGGACCGCACCTCGGAGGGCGCGGACGGGAGCACGCGCTACGCCTACGACCCGGCAGGCACCGGCCGCACGCAGTACCAGTACGACGCCGTCGTCGCCGTGGCCGACCATTTCGAGGGCCCGTACTCCAAGCGCTGGACCGCGGGCGTCGGCGCCGGGCACAACAACTTCTTCGAGGACCACCACGGCGGCCTGTGGGCGACGTTCTTCCGCAACCCCGCCTTCGGCTACTGGGCCGACCCGTCGCGGTCGGGCGACGCCGCGATGGCCGGTGTCGTACGCCTGGAGTGGACCGGGCCGCAGGGCAACCGCCTGTACGTGAAGCGGACCTAGATTGGACTCGATCCAAACTGGGACGTACCTTGGAAGAAACCGAGGTACATATCAGCGCAGCCAGTGACGCCTGCCACCTCCGGTAACAAATCACCACGGAGGCCCCCACATGGCTTGCTACGACTGCATGCAGGAAAACCGTCCCGACTCGACCGGCATCGGCATCTGCACCCGCTGCGGCCTGGCCACCTGCCACGACCACTCGCGCGTGCTGGCCACGCACATCCAGCGGGCCAACGGCATGAGCCGCTCGACCAGCCGCATCGCCGGGCGGCGCGTCGTCTGCCGCACCTGCCTGGCCGCCGAGGCCGCGTAATGAGGGGCCAGGACGCGGGCGAGCTCCTCAGGCGCAGGGGTCTGCGCAGCACGGCGCAGCGGCGCGCCGTGCTGGCCGCGCTCCAGGTCCTGCCGCACGCGTCGGCGGCCGACCTGGAGGAGCGGATCGGACCGTCCGGGCCGGAGGGCTCCTCCGCGGTCCTGTCGCGTCAGGGCCTCTACAACGTCCTGGAGGACCTCACCCGGGTCCACCTCGTGCGCTGCATCGAGCCGGCGGGCTCCCCCGCCCGGTTCGAACTGCGCGTGGGCGACAACCACCACCATCTGGTCTGCCGCTCCTGCGGCCGGATTGAGGACGTGGACTGTGCCGTCGGCGCGGCCCCCTGCCTCGACCCGATCGAGGACAGCGGCTTCACCGTGGACGAGGCCGAGGTCACCTGGTGGGGCCGGTGCGCGGACTGCAGCCGTGCGTCGGAGCGGCCTTCCTGACACCCGGGATCCGGCGCGCGGGCCTTGTGCACGCGCCCGAGCCCGCGCCGCGATCTTTGTGGCTCCCGCCAGTCGGCCCCGGCGGTGTGCCGCGAGAAGACTGCTCGCAGACATGACCGAGCCCGTACGGGGAGGCAGCGTGAGCACGAGCGCGGAGCAGCAGTACGACCGGATCGGCGAGGCATTCGAGGGCTTCAAGGCTCTCCATCTGGCCCGCTACGTGGAGGTGCCCAGCTTTCTGGAGCTGGTCGGCGAGGTGCGCGGCAGGTCCGTCGTCGACCTCGCGTGCGGCACCGGTTTCTACAGCCGCCTGTTCAAGCGGCGCGGCGCCACCGAGGTGTGCGGCATCGACGTCTCGGGCGAGATGGTCGACGTCGCCCGCCGCATCGAGAGCGCCGACCCGCTCGGCGTGCGGTACGCCGTCGGGGACGTCGCCACGACCGACGCGCTCGGCGGGCGGCGCTACGACATCGCCACCGCAGTCAACCTGCTCAACTACTCCGAGACGGTCGACGCGATGACGGCCATGTGCCGCACCATCCACGCCGCCGTCCGCCCCGGCGGCACCTTCTACGCCCTGAACCAGAGCCCCGACTACGACTTCGACGGGCCGGGCCCGCGCCCGTACGGCTTCCACTGCGAGCTGGAGGGGAGCCGTGTCGAGGTGGGTCCGCGGGTGCGTGTCACCGCGTTCCTGGACCCCGAGCCGGTCTCCTTCGTCGCCAATCTCCCGCGCCGCGAGGTCTACGCCGAGGCCCTGACCCGGGCCGGTTTCACCGACGTCGCCTGGTCGCCACTGGCCGTCTCGGACGAGGGCCGCGCGGCGTTCCCCGCCGGTTTCTGGGACGCCTACGAGGCCAATCCGCCCTTCGAGCTGCTCACCGCCCGGCGTCCCTGAGCCGGCTCATCCGTCGGGGGCCTCGGGCGGGCGTCTGCCCGAGGACTCCGTGGGGTCCTCGCCCGCGGCGAGGTGTTCCAGCAGCTCGGCGAGTTCGTTGCACGCGTTCTGCACCGAGTGCCGGGTGGCCCGCTGCTCCGTGACGAGCGCGGACAGCAGGAGCGCCGTCAGCGCGGCGGCTCCGTTGAAGGCCTGGAGCTTGGTCATGACCTCGATGTTGGTCAGGTCGAGGAACGTACCGCGCTCCTGGTGCGCCGCGAACGTGGTGAGCACGGACGCGAACAGCGCGCACAGCATGCTTCCGGCCAGCTCGAACCGCAGCGCCGCCCAGATCAGCAGCGGAAAGACGAGGAAGAGCATGCTCGGCGAGCCGAGCACGGCGAACGGCACGAGCAACAGGGCCGCGGCCACCAGACACCCGCCCTCCACCCAACGTCGTACGGGTATGCGCCCCACCCGCTGCCGACGGGGCAGGAGTGTGCCCCGGCAGAGCACGAGCAGCAGCGGGGTCACGAGCAGCACACCCATGGCGTCGCCCACCCACCAGGCCAGCCACACGGGCAGGAAGTCCCCCGGGGCCAGCGACCCCGTCCACACCTGTGGCGCGACACCTGCCGTCGCGCTGATCAGCATGGCGCCGAGGCCGCCGAGGAAGACCAGGCTGGTCCCGTCGCGCAGCCGTGACACGTCGGGCCGGAATCCGACCCCTCTCAGCAGCAGAAGGGCGCAGAGCGGCCCTGCGGTGTTGCCCGCGACGGTGACGATCGAGGTGAGGTCGGGGGTGGTGAGGGAGGTGATCACGAGGAAGGAGCCGAGGGCGATGCCGGGCCAGACCGCCACGCCGAACACCAGTAAGGAGGCGACGGCGACGCCGGTCGGCGGCCAGATGGGGGTGACGACCACGCCCTCGACGCCGACCTGTCCCAGCAGGCCGAGGCGCCCTGCCGCGTAATAGCAGGCAGCCACGACAAGTGCCTTCAGGGCCATCTCCATGGCCGGCCGGAACCGCCGAGAAACCACCACTCAGCCATCAGACACCGAGCGGGTCTCCTCGGCCACGCGAAACCCCCCGCCCGTGTACGTCGCGCCCCCCTCAGCCGTTCGGCCGGCGTCGCACCGCGGCGCCGACGTCGTGGCCGACGACGAGGACGGCGGCGTCGTCCTCGTGGCCCACCGAATCCGCCAGCTTCATCACGCCCCCGGCCAGTGCGTCGACGCCGAGACCGGCCGCGGCCGTGACCTCGGCGAGCCGCCGCACCTGGCCGAGACCGTCGTCGAGGTCGAGGGAGGGGCCCTCGACCACGCCGTCGGTGGGCAGCACGAACACACCACCTGTCGTCAGCCGGTGGCACGCGACGGGGAAGGTGGCGCCCTCCAGGACGCCGAGCGGGGGCCCGCCCTCCTCCTCGTCGATGCCGGACCTGCCGTCGGCGGTGGCCCAGATGTGCGGGATGTGACCGGCCCGCGCGCACTCCAGGGTGCCGCTGGCCGGGTCGAGCCGCAGGAAGGTGCAGGTGGCGAACAGGTCCGTGTCCAGGGAGACCAGGAGGTCGTTGGTGCGGCCGAGCAGCTCCCCCGGGTCTCCGGTGACGGAGGCGAGCGCGCGCAGCACGACGCGGACCTGCCCCATGTACGCGGCCGCCTGGATGTTGTGCCCCTGGACGTCGCCGATGGACAGGCCGATGCAGCCGTCGGCCATGGTGAAGGCGTCGTACCAGTCGCCGCCGACGTTGAGTCCGTGGTTGGCGGGCATGTAGCCCACGGCGAGGCGGACGCCCTCGGGCTGGGGCAGGTCGCGGGGGAGCATGCCCCGCTGCAGCGCCACCGCCAGTTCGACGCGTGAGCGCTGCAGCTGTGCCAGCTCCCGCGCCCGGGCGGTGAGGGCACCGAGCTTGGTCAGCAGTTCCTGACCGTCCTCGAGGGACTCGCTGCGGAACATGGTTCGCCCCGTTCCAGGAGATTTTTCCCCACTGTGCCCGCGGACTGGCCCGGTCGCACGTTAACGGCCCGCGCGAGCGGTACGGCGTCTTCCCTCTACTTGTCCCCTGGCTGCGCTGTTACCCGGTGCGGCGAGGGCGGGCGAGCACCGCAGTGCCGAGCGCGGCCAGGAGCAGGCCCGCCAGCGGCCAGCGCACCGCCGTGGTGAAGCCGTGCAGGAGCGCGGTGCGGTGCGGGGCCACGAAGGCGGCGGCCGCGCCCGCGGCCACCGTGTTGAAGACGGCGGAGCCGATCGAGCCGCCGACTTGTTGGGCCGAGTTGAGGGCGGCCGAGGCGATGCCGGAGTCCTCGGGCGGCAGGTGGGACGTGGCGGTGGTCATCAGGGCCAGGAAGGTGGCGCCCATGCCGATGCCGAACAGGGCCAGTCCGGGCAGGATGCCGGTCGCGTAGTCCGCGTTCACTGTCAGGCGGCTGAGCCACCACAGGCCCGACGCGGCGACGCACAGGCCGCTCGCCATCATCACGCGCGCGCCGAGCCGGGGCAGCAGCCGGGTGCCGAGCTGTGTCGCGGTCAGCGTGGTGATCAGGCTCAGCGGCAGGAAGCCGAGGCCGGTGCGTGCCGCCGACCAGCCGAGGACGGTCTGCAGGTGGAAGGTGAGGAAGAGCGAGAGGGACAGCTGCGCCGCCATCAGGCAGGCCCCCGCCACGAGGGCCGCCACCCGGGCCGGATCGCGCAGCAGACGCGGCGGCAGCAACGGGGTGCGGGCCTTGCGCAGCCAACAGGCGAAGAGCACGAGCAGCACCAGGCCCGCCGACAGCGCCGTCACCACGGGCCGGCCCGTCCAGCCGCTGTGCTCCGCCGCGCTGAACCCGTAGACGAGCAGGGTCAGTCCGCCGCAGGCGAGCAGCGCCCCGGGGACGTCGAGGCGACCGCGGGTGCGCGGCGCCGTGTCGGGCGGCATGAGCACGCTGCCGGCGAGAACGGCCCCGGCGAAGAGGACATTGACGTACAGGCACCAGCGCCAGCCCGCGGTCTCGGTCAGCACGCCGCCGAGGGTGACACCGAGGGCGCCACCCGCACCGCCGAGCGCGCCGAAGATCGCGATGGCGCGGCGGCGTTCGCGGAGGTCCGGGAAGGTCGTCGTGATCAGGGCGAGCGCGCTCGCGGCAAGCAGGGCCGCGAACACTCCCTGGAGGGCGCGCGCCGCGAACAACGTCCCGGAGCCCGGGGCCGCGCCGCCGGCCGCGGAGGCGACGGCGAAGCCGGCCAGGCCGGTCAGGAAGACCCGCTTGCGGCCCACGAGGTCGGCGATCCGGCCCGCCAGCAGGAGCAGTCCGCCGAAGGCGAGGGTGTACGAGGTGATGGCCCAGGGACGGGCCGCGTCGCTCATGGCGAGGTCGCGCTGCATGGAGGGCAGCGCGACGTTCACGATGGTCGCGTCCAGCAGGATCATCAGCTGGGCGAGCCCGAGCACACCCAGACCCCACCAGCGGCGCGGTGGGGCGGGCGGTGACGAGGCGCCGGTGGTCGTGGCCGGGGCGCAGTCCTGTGTCATCGAATGTGGTCGTCCGTGGTGTTCGGTCGGGAAGCGGGCGCTGTTCGGGCAGGAGGTGGGCGGCGGGCGCGCCCCGTCAGGGCTTCAGGAGCCGGTGGGGGCGCCGGGGACGCGGCGCTCGCCGCCGTTGCGCCGCTGCCACTCGCGGTAGACCTCGACGGCGTCGGCGTGCGGCTCGTAGGTCATCGGCAGTCGGCGCTCGTCCCAGTCCTTGGCGAACTCGCCGTAGAACGTGTCGAGCTCGAAGTACTTGCGGTCGTCCACGTAGTGCGGGGCGTACTCCTCGCGGGTCGTGACGAAGACGACCTCGGCGGGGCTGCAGTAGTAGAGCGCGGCCAGGCACATCGGGCACGGGTGGGCGAGGACGTAGATCGTGGCGTCGGTGAGGTGCTCGGTGCCCAGCTTCGTGCAGGCCTCGCGGATGGCGAGGATCTCGGCGTGGGCCGTGGGGTCGTTGGTCTGCGCGACCTGGTTGGGGCTCTCCGCGATGATCTCGGCGCCCTGGACGATGACGGTGGCGAAGGGGCGTCCTCCGTCGGCGACATTGGCGCGGGCGATGTCGATGGTGCGCTGGGCGAAGTCCTTGACGTCCATGGAGAGCTCCTTCTCTTGCTGTTCCGATCCGGTCGCTCCCGGAAGACTCCTGGAGGGCTCCCGGAGGACTTCCGGAGGAGCGGGCCGATGGGTTCACGGTGCATCGGCTGGACCTATAGCGTCAAAGACTCGATGGGCATGGGTTGTATTGGTGTTCTCTATACCTGCTTCTACGCTGGGGGTATGACCGTCGAGCTGCGTCAGGTGCGCTACTTCATGGCCGTGGTCGAGCACGCGGGGTTCACTCGCGCCGCCGAGGCGCTGCGGATCTCCCAGCCGACTCTGTCCCAGCAGGTCAGACAGCTGGAGCGGAATCTGGGCGTGCAGCTCCTCGATCGCAGCGGGCGCACGGTGCGCCCGACGGACGCGGGGCGCGCGTATCTGGACCACGCGCGGCGCGCGCTGCGGGACCTGGCCGCCGGGGAGCGTGCGCTGCACGACGTACGGGATCTGTCGCGCGGGCATCTGCGCCTGGGGGTGACGCCGACGTTCACCGCGTACCTGCTCGGCCCACTCATCGCCGCGCTGCGGGAGAGGCATCCGGGGATCACGGTCGCCGTGCGGGAGCTGACGCAGGACCGGCTGGAGGCCGAGCTGCTCGCGGACGCGTGCGACCTGGGGATCGCCTTCCGGGGTGGTCAGTTGCCGGGGATCTCGGTGGAGCCGCTGTTCACGGAGAACCTGAGCCTGGTCATGGGTAACGGGGCCGATTCGGGCCAACCGGATGCCGGACCGTGGGCCGCCGCCGACCTGGACCGGCTGCATCTCGCGCTGCTCAGCCGGGACTTCGCCACCCGCGGCCGGATCGACGCGTACTTCGCCGAGCACCAGGTGCGGCCCCTGATCGCGGTCGAGGCCAATTCCCTGCAGACCCTGATCGACATCGTGCAGCGCACCGGCCTGGCCACCGTCCTCCCCGACCCGGTCACCCACGGCCATCCGCACCTGACCCCGCTCCCGGTCGACCCTCCCCTGCCCACGCGTACGGCCGCTCTCCTCAGCCGCGCGGACGGCTACCGGAGCGCGGCGGCGGAGGCTTTCGCCGGGCTCGTACGCGAGCACATCGAGGCTCATCCGTTCCGGCCGCCAGAGCCTCAAACCCATGTGACCCAGAACACACATTAAGCACGCATGATCACGGGTATGAGCCCGGGCGCTGCCTGGACAGATCCAGGGAGAACGACAAGAAACACCACACCCTGGGAGGTATCGATGTCCTCGAAGCGACGCCGTAAGAAGAAGGCCCGCCGCAAGAACGGCGCCAACCACGGCAGCCGTCCGCAGTCCTAAGGACTGACGGCAGCAAGAGAGAGCGGGGCGGCAGAACTTTCTGCCGCCCCGCTTTCGCGTCTCACGCGGAATGCCCGTCCGCATGTCCGTCCGCGTGGCCGGCGACGCGCTCGGTCAGCCGGGCCTTGACCCGCGGCCACTCCGTGGCGACGACGGAGTACATAGCCGAGTCCCGCAGCCGGCCCTCCTCCCCCGGCGCCCATGACATCGACCAGTTGCGCAGTACGCCCTCGAAGGTGGCGCCGAGAGCCAACAGGGCATGGCGTGAACGCTCGTTGCGGGCATCGGTCTTGAGGTCCACCCGTGCCACTCCGAGCTCCTCGAAGGCGTGGGCCATCAGGAGGAACTTGGCCTCGGCGTTGACCCCGGTCCCCTGCGCGGACGCGCCGAGCCAGGTGAAGCCGATCTCGACGGCGCGCGGCCTTCTCTCCCGGCCCGGCCAGAACCTCGGGTCCCAGTACGCTGTGCACCCCACCGCGCGACCGTCGCTCCGCCGGATCTGCGCGAACGGGACGAGCCCCTGCTCGATACGGGCGAACTGGCCCTCGATATAGGACTCGACCTGGTCGGCGCGGGGAACGAGCGTGAAGCCGTAGCGGCCGCGGTCTTCTTCGGCCGCACGAGCCAGATCGTCGGTGTGCGCGGCCGAAAGCGGCTCGAGCGCGACCAGGTCCCCCTTGAGTACGGGCATCTCCAACCAGGGACGCATGGCACCAAGCTCCTCTCGACTGCGCGGCGTTGAGGCGGCGACGCTATCGGGATCTTCGCCGCCGCTCACCTCCTTTCCGCGCCCACCGCGTCCCGAGGAGGCTGAACGGGTCCGCCGGGGCGTTCGTATCTCTCTGCGACGCACTGACCGCTACGCGCTGTGAGGCGTGGAGGAGGACCGTAGAGATGTCGGAATCCGGCCAACCACCGCTGCACGCACTGCCGGACGGTGAGGCGGAACTCGCCGTGGTGTTGCGGCTGACGTGGGAGGACGTCGCCGCGATCGGTCAGGAGGCGAGCAGGCTCGCCGCGCGGGCGCAGCGGGCCGTGACGCTGGACGAGGCGGTGAGCCACCGGCTGCGCTCCCGTCCGCCCGCCTCCCACGCGAAGCCGCCCCAGACCGGCGCCGCGGCCCTTCCGGTGTCCGTGCCGAACGGGCGGGCCCCGGGTGAGCAGGCCCGCCAGGCCATCGACAAGATCAACGGAAGGTCGGGGCCGGAAACGGTGTGAGTCGTTGGATGGCTAACGGTGTGAGTCGTTGGGTGACTAGTGCGGGGCCGGGGCGAACTCGGTTCCGCACGGGCCGCCGCCGGTGCTCTCCTGCGCCTCCACCGGCTGCCCGTCCATCGTCCGCAGGCCGTAGTAGCCGGCGATGCGCTCGGTGGACCGGCCGACGTAGTGGCAGATGAACGAGCGGCGGAAGCGGTCGGCCGTGCGGTTGGGTCCTGAGCCGTGCACCAGCGTGCCGTTGAAGAACAGGACGTCGCCGGGTGCCATGTCGACGGGCTCGGGGATGAGGCCCGCGGGCGGCGGCACGTACTCGCGCGCGAAGGACACGCTCGCGTCCGCCTCCTCGGGGCAGAACAGGTCCATCAGGTGGGTACCGGGGACGACTTCGAGTCCGCCGTTGTCCCGGTCGATGTGGTCGAGGGCGACCCAGGTGGCGATGCACGTTCCGGGTTCGACCCGCAGATAGAAGTTGTCCTGGTGCAGGGCCTGGCCGCGGGCGCCGGGCGGCTTGAAGTAGAACATGCTCTGCGCGGCGAGCGGTTCCTCGCCGAAGAGGCCCGTCAGGATGCCCGCGAGGCGCGGGTCGAGCAGTCGGCGCCTCGCCAGGTCGTTGAAGTGGTGCGGCTGCATCACGCGCGGGTAGGCGAGGAGCGGGTCGAGGGCGGCGCCGGCCGGCTGCGGCTTGGGTTCGAAGTGGCCGGGCACGGGGCCCGTGGCCTGCAGGCGCATGAACTCGTCGGTGAGTTCGCGTGTTTCGGCGGCGTCGAAGAGGGCCGGGGCGATCGCGTAGCCACGCTTGCGGAACTGTTCCTGGAAGGCGACTGAGTCGGGGGCGGCGAACTCGTGGGTCTGCACGGGGTGTTCCTCTCGGCGGTCGGGTCTCCGGCGGATGTCTGGCGGATGTCTGGCGGGCATCTCTTGAGCGCACACGGACCGTGTGCTGGACTGCTGCGGACTCGCGGTCCACGCGGAAGCGGACTGATCCGAAACTACGGTCGGGGGTGGCGGACACCGAATGACGGGCACCAGCGCGCACCTGCCTGAAACTGCTGCCGACACTCCGTCCCCGCCGGCGCAGCTGCTCGTCGCCTCGCCGTTCTCGCAGCCCGCCGACTACCGGGTGACCCGCGCCGCGGGCGCCGCCAACTGGCTGCTCATGTGGACCGCCGAGGGGCGTGGCCAGGTGCGGGGAAGCGGCCCCTGGGTCGCGCAGCGCCCCGGTGACCTCGCCGTGCTGCCCGCCCACCGCCGGCATGCCTACCGCACCGACCCTTCCGTACGTTCCTGGGGCGGCTGGTGGGTGCACTTCCAGCCGCGCGCGGCCTGGCCCGCCTGGCTGCGCGAGCACGGCCGGGACGGCGGGGTGTACTGCGTCGCGGGCGTGCCCGAAGCGGCGCGCGGCCGGGTCGACGCGGCCTTCCGGCGGCTGCACGCCGACGCTCGCTGGTCCGACGGGGAGGCGCCGCCCGCCCAGGACCCGGCGGGCATCGCGATCGCCTCCGCCGGGCCCGGCCGGGAACTGGCGCTCGGCGCGATCGAGGAGGTGCTGCTCCTGGCCACCGGATGCACCGCGGCCGCGGGCCGGGCCGCCTCGGCATCCTACGATCCGCGCATGGGGCAGGCCGACGCGATCATCGCCGCGGACCCCGGCGGCCCGCACACGGTCCGCTCCCTGGCGCGCCAAGTCGCCCTGTCCCCGTCACGGTTCGCGCACCTCTACGCCGAGCAGACCGGCCGCACGCCGATGCAGGCCGTGCGCGCCGCGCGCCTCGGCCACGCCCAGCAGCTGTTGGACGCCACCGACCTGGACATCGGCCAGGTCGCCCGGTCCTCGGGCTTCGCGAGCCCCTTCCACTTCAGCCGCGCCTTCCGCGAACGCTTCGGGGTGCCGCCGAGTGTGTACCGGGCGGGGACATCCGAGGAGCGGGGGCGGTAGCGGCGGGCCGACTGTCTGTGTCGCCCGGCGACCGTCGTCATACCGGCGCGCCGCCCCTTCACACCGCAGCCCCCGCCCGCAGCCCCTCAAGGACCGCTTCCTCCACCGACCGAGGGCTCACGCAGTCGCCGATCGATACGGCGCCGGGGTGGTCCGTGAGGTCCGTGACGGGTGTGTGGCCCTGGGCCAGGACGACGGCCGCGATGTCGTCGAGGATCACGGGCTCCTCCGTCAGGGTGTGCTGGAGGTAGGCCGTGTCGTTGTCGGCGCCGTAGAGGCGGACGTTGGGGAGGACCTCGATCTTCGCGCGCACCGCCGCCGTCAGCATGGCCGCGCGCACGTACTGCTGCAGGTACTCGCCCGCGGCGAAGCCCGTGACGCCCAGGGTCACGCGGCGTCCCTGCTGGGCGAGGAGGAGTGCGACGCCCAGGCCGACCCAGTCGCCGCGCCAGTCCGCGACGAGGATGCGGCCGCGCGGTGTGCGGGCGCCCTGGATGACCTGCCAGGCGTCGAGGACAACAGGGTCGTCCAGGCATTCCAGCGAAGGGCGCAGCGGCTGCGCGCCGGTCGCCAGGATCACGGTGTCCGGGGCGGCGTCGGCGAGCAGGGCGTGGTCGACGCGGGTGTCGGTGACGATGCGGGCCCCGGCGCGCCGTGCCTCGCCCTCCAGGTTGGTGGCCGCTCCCCCGAACTCGGCCCGGCCGGGCAGCTCTTGGGCGAGCAGGACCTGACCGCCCGGGCGTCGGCCGGCCTCGTACAGGGTCACGTCGTGTCCGCGGTCCGCCGCGACCGCCGCCGCCTTCAGTCCCGCCGGGCCGCCTCCGACGACCACGACGCGTTTGCGCCGGGTGATCAGAGGCAGCGCTCCGAAGCGCAACTCGCGTCCGGTCTCCGGGTGTTGGATGCAGGAAATGGGGTGGCCCGACTGGAAGTGACCGATGCAGGCCTGGTTGCAGCCGATGCAGGCGCGGATCGCTTCGGTGTCGCCGCGCTCGGCCTTGCCCGGCATGCGGGGGTCGCAGATCAGGGCGCGGGTCATGGCGCAGGCGTCGGCCTGACCCTTGGCGATGATGGTGTCCGCTTCTTGGGGTTGGTTGATGCGTCCCGCGACCATGACCGGCACGTTCACCACCTCCCGTACGCGGGCGGCCATCGGCGCGGTGTAGCCGGCCGGGTGGGCCATCGGCGGTGCAATGTGCTGCGCGGCGGACAGGGTCGCCGAGCCTCCGGCGCACACCGACACGTAGTCGACGAGCCCATCTGCGTCGAGTCGGGCCGCGACGTCGCACACCAGCTCCGGGGTGAGTCCGTCGTGGGCGAGTTCGTCGCCGGAGATGCGCAGGCCGATGACGAAGTCGTCGGCGGCGTGGCGGCGTGCGGCCGCGAGGGATTCGCGCAGAAAGCGCAGCCGGGCGTCCGCGCTGCCGCCGTAACCGTCGGTGCGGTGGTTGACCTGCGGGTTGAGGAACTGGGCGGGCAAGTAGCCGTGGCTGGCGACCACTTCGACGCCGTCGAGGCCAGCGTCGCGTAGCCTCCGGGCCGCCTCTCCGTAGCCCTCGATCACCTCGGTGATCTCCTCGCCGGTCATCGCGCGGGGCATCACGTGGAAGCGCTCGCTGGGCACGGCCGAGGGCGCCCAGGCGACGGGTGCGCTGCCGTCGGGGGACTCCAGGATCTCGCGGCCCGGGTGGAAGATCTGTCCGAAGACGGCGGCGCCGTGCCGGTGCGCGGCCTCGGCGAGGCGGGCGTATCCCTCGACGCACGAGTCGTCGTCTGCCATGAGGACGTGCGAGGTGTAGTGCGCGCTCTCGTGCACACCGCCGACCTGGACCACGATCAGGCCCACGCCGCCCTCGGCCCGCGCCGCGTGGTAGGCGACGAGCTCGTCGGTGACCTTGCCGTCGCGCACCAGGACGGTGTCATGCCCGGACGACACGACGCGGTTCTTCACCCGCAAGCCTCCGATCCGCAGCGGGCTGAACAGATGCGGGAACTGCGACTGCGCTTGCGACGACTGCGATTGCGACTGCGGCTCCATGCGGCTTCTCCGTCCCGGCGCGCCACGGCGCGCTTCAACTACCGTGCACTTCTGGCCTGTTCACACACTCATCGCACCCGGACGCCGAACATCGTGCGGGCCGTGCCGAGCAGCAGCTCCGCATACCGCTCGGGCGTCATGCCGCCCCCTGCCGCCACCGCCATGTCACAGCCGTCGACCAGGACCGCGACGGAGGCGATCGCCGTGTCCACCGGAAGCACGGGCACGAAGTCCCCCTGGATGACGCCGTCTTCGACGATGCCGGTGAGCAGCGTGAGCCACTCCTCGTGCACGGACCGCACGCCGTCACGCAGCCCGGGGTGACGGGCGGCGCTCGCGCAGAACTCCGTCCACGTCGCGCACCGGCGCTCCAACTCCGGGTCTCCGGTGAGGGCTTGGACGAGCAGCTCGAAGCGGTGCCACGGATCCGGTTCGTCCGCCGCCGAGGCCCGCCAGCGGGCGATCAGCTGCTCGATGGACCACTCGAAGGCCTCACGGAACAGGTCGTCCCGCGTGTCGAAGTGATGCTGCAGCGCTCCGATGGACACTCCGGCGGCGCGGGCGACATCCCGCAGCCGGGCGGCATCCAGGCCGCGTTCGGCCAGCACACGGGCTGCCGCCCGCAACACGTCCTCACGGTCGACCACAAGCCCTCCCCCGGCGTTGGCGAACGCCTCCGCGCCCCCAAGTAGCCAGAAAATAATAACGCATTATTGTGAGCTGTCACACAGGCACCCCCTGCCCGTGTGACACATCCCTCGCTGGCGGCGTGCGGCGGAATCGGCGGCGCCCCGACCAGTGCCGCCATCCTCCTCATTTCCGTGAGCCTGTACGGGTATTGCCGCCCGATACAAGAACGGCACCCCACCACTTGGCGCATCGAGACGCCTGACATGCCGGTCTCGCACGGAGACGTGGCGATTCGCGCCAAGTGGCCGGAGACATCACGCATGCGGAGTCGGGTAACTCACAGTGGGGCGGGCCGAGTTGTGCCCGGCGCGCACCGAGCGGGCACAAGTCGAACACAGCGCCTACGATGTGCCGCCGTGCCCCGCACCCGATCGTGAAGGACCCCCATGGCGCCCCCGCCCCGAGGCCCCGCCGGAAAGCGGCGCAAGCCGCGCACCTCGCCCGCCGCGTGGCTGGCCGCGCGCGCGTCCGCCGGCACGGAGCGCACGCGGGCCGCCCTGGCCGGACGCCGCACCGGTGCGTTCGTGGCCGGCGGCGCCGTGCTGGTCGCGGCCACGGTGGGCGGGGTCCTGCTGGCCACGGGCGGGGATGAACCGGCCTCACTGACCGCCCGCTACCAGGGCACGGCCACCTCTCAGGGCGCCTTCACCGGCCGCTACGTGATCCACAACGGCGGCGAGGCCACAGCCACCGACTGGAAGCTGTCCTTCACGCTGCCGAAGGGCGCGACCCTTTCCTCGCTGTCGCACGCGCACTACGCGGTGCAGGGCCGACACGTGACCGCCGAGGCCCGCCGGGGTGCCGCCCCGCTTGCGGCCGGGGATTCGGTCACGCTCGCCCTCAAGGCCCGCTCGACATCCGGCGCGCGCCCCACGGACTGCTCCGTCGACGGCGCCCCGTGCACGATCGGAGCGATACCCGCCCCGAGCCCGGCCGAAAGCAAGTCACCGAAGCCCTCCAACTCCCCGCCGAAGAAGCACACACCAAAGCCGAAGCCGACACACTCCAGCGCCCCTCCCGAGCCCGTCTCGTTCGCGCCCTACGTCGACACCTCCCTCTCCCCCGCCTTCGACCTGCCCCGGGCCGCCCGCAGCACGGGCGTGAAGACCTATACCCTCGCCTTCGTGAAGCCCAAGGGTGCCTGCACCCCGCAGTGGGGCAGGTCGACGCTCGACGACAACCCCGTCGCCGCCAAGATCGGCGCACTGCGCTCCGCGGGCGGCGATGTACGTGTCTCCTTCGGCGGGCAGAGCGGCAACGAACTCGCCCGCACCTGCACGTCGGTGTCACGCCTCACCTCCGCGTACGAGGACGTGATCGACCACTACAAACTCACCAAGGTCGACTTCGACATCGAGGGCGACGCGCTGACCGACCGCGCGAGCGTGGACCGGCGCAACCGGGTCGTCGCCGCGCTGCAACGCCAACACCCCGGCCTGGACGTGTCGTTCACGCTGCCCGCGCTGCCGCGCGGCATCACCGCGGACGGGCTCTCGCTGCTGCGCAACGCCAAGGGGCACGGTGTCGACATCGGCTCCGTCAACGCCATGGCCATGAACTTCGGCTCCTCCCCCGCGCCGCACCCGCGCGGCCGGATGGGCAAGTACGCCATCGATGCCGCCGAGGCCACGCACGCACAGCTCAAGGACATCATCGGCGGCTCGGACCGCGAGGTATGGAACCGTGTCGCCGTCACCCCGATGATCGGTGTCAACGACATCGACGAAGAGGTCTTCACGCTCTCCGACGCCGCCGAACTCGGCGCGTTCGCCAAGTCCAAGGGCATGGCCTGGGTCTCCCTGTGGTCGGCGACCCGCGACCGCGCGTGCCCCGACGGCCCGGGCGGCCCCGCGGCAGCGACGTGCAGCGGCGTGAGCCAGTCGACCGACGCGTTCATGAAGGCGTTCTTGTCACACATACGTTGACGTCGGACGACGCACCAACCGTCCCTGAACACGGGCGTCAGCCCCGGTGCGCCGCGATCAGTTTCCGGTACCAGTGGTAGCTGTCCTTCGGCGTGCGCTCCTGGGTGTCGTAGTCGACGCGGACGACGCCGAACCGCTTCGCGTAGCCGAGGGCCCACTCGAAGTTGTCGAGCAGCGACCACACGTAGTAGCCGCGCACGTCGACGCCCGCGTCCATCGCCGCGCGGAGTGCCGTCAGGTGGCTGTGCAGGTAGTTGACGCGGTCGGTGTCGTGCACGGTGCCGTCGGCTGCCGGTTCGTCGTGTTCGGCGGTGCCGTTCTCCGTGATGTGGATCGGCGGGAGGGCGTCGCCGTACCGGGCCTTCAGCGTGGTCAGCAGGTCGGTGAAGGACTCGGGAACGACGGGCCAGCCCATCGCCGTGCGCCGCACGTCGGGGTAGGGGCGCTCCTCGTACCGGTTGTCGGTGGCGACGCGGCGCGCCGGGTCCGGCTCGCGGTGCGGGGCGTCGGCGACCACGATCGGGCGGTAGTAGTTGACGCCGAGGAAGTCGAGCGGCTGCCCGATGAGGTCGAGGTCGCCTGCGCGGCGGAAGTCCTGGCGGGCGATGAGTTCGCCCCAGGTGTCGTCCTCCGTCGTCGGGTAGCGGCCGGCGAGGATCGGTTCCGTCCAGACGAGGTTGTGCTGGGTGTCGGCGCGGGCGACGGCCGCGCGGTCTGCGGCCGCCTCGGTCGCGGGGACGTTGCGGTCGAGGTTGAGGGTGATGCCCGCCTCGCGTACGCCCGCCGCCCGCAGCGCTTTCATCGCCAGGCCGTGGCCGACGAGCAGGTGGTGTGCCGCCGCCAGGGCGCCGGTTCCCTCCTGCGCTCCGGGCGCGTGGCGGCCCACCGAGTAGCCGAGGAAGGCGCTGCACCAGGGCTCGTTGAGGGTGATCCAGCGCGGGACGCGGTCTGCGAGGTGCTCGGCGACGATCGCCGCGTACTCACCGAACCGTTCGGCGGTCTCGCGGACGCGCCAGCCGCCGCGGTCCTCCAGTGCCTGCGGCAGGTCCCAGTGGTACAGCGTGGCGGCCGGCTCGATGCCCGCTTCCAGCAGTTCGTCGACGAGCCGCGAGTAGAAGTCCAGGCCCTTCGGATTGGCGGGCCCCTCCCCCGTCGGCTGGATACGTGGCCAGGCGATCGAGAAGCGGTACGAGTCGACGCCGAGGTCGCGCAGCAGTGCCACGTCCTCGGGGTAGCGGTGGTAGTGGTCGCAGGCCACGTCGCCGGTGTCGCCGTCGTGCGTGCGGCCGGGGGTGTGACTGTAGGTGTCCCAGATGGAGGGGCCGCGGCCGTCCTCCTTCGCGGCTCCCTCGATCTGGTACGAGGCGGTGGCCGCGCCGAAGACGAATCCTTCCGGGAACACGGGCAGAGGGTTCACGTCGCTCATGGCTGGCCTTACTTGATGGATCCGCCGGTGATCCCGGCGGCGATGTACTTCTGGGCGAGGACGAGCAGCACGGCGGCGGGGATCGCCGACAGGACGGACGCGGCCATGACCGACCCCCAGTCCCCGACGTGCGCACCGATGTACTGGTAGATGCCGAGCGTCACGGGCTTGACGTCGTCCGTGGTGTTCAGCGTGAGCGCGAACATGAAGTCGCTCCACGCGTACAGGAACGAGAAGAGGCCCGCCGTGATCAGGGAGTTGCGGCTCATCGGTAGCACGACCTGGATGAAGGTGCGCAGCTTGCCCGCACCGTCGGCCTCGGCCGCCTCGATGACCTCCTTCGGGATCGCCACCATGAAGGAGCGCATGAGGACGATGGCGAAGGGGATGCCGAGCGAGGCGTCGGCGAGCATCAGGCCGAAGTAGGAGTTGACCAGGCCCAGATCGACGTACGCGCTGTAGAGGGCGTTGGCGATGACGATGCCCGGCACCATCTGCGTGATGAGTGTGCCGAAGACGATGGTGCGGCTGCCGCGCAGCCGGAACTGGGCGAGCCCGTAGGCGGCGGGCGCGGCGATCGCCAGGCAGATGACGACGGCGCCGAGCGCGACCGCGAGCGAGGTGAGCAGGTGGCCGCCCTGCTCGGTGATGGCCGATGTGAAGCCGGACAGGTCGAGCGAGTGCGGCACGGGCGAGACCTCGAGCAGTCCCGACTCCGGCTGCAGCGCCGTGTTGATCATCCAGTACAGCGGGAACAGCATCACGCCGAGGATGACGATCCCGGCGACGGTGGCGCCCCAGCGCCGCCCGGACGTGGTGGTGGCGTTCGCCATGCCGGTCACTTCCCCTCGGAGCGGTTGGCCCGCAGGTAGAACACCGCGAAGACGGCGGAGATGAGGATGAGGACGTTGCCGACGACGGCGCCCGCGCCGAAGTCGAGCTGGACGAAGGAGTTCTGGTACGTGAGGGTGCCGAGCGTCTGGGTGGCGTCGGCGGGGCCGCCGTCGGTGAGGGCGAGGATCAGGTCGAGGATCTTCACCGTCGACATGAAGCCGAGCACGAGCACGACCGTGATGACGGGCTTGAGCAGCGGCAGCGTGATCGAGCGGAAGGTGCGCCAGGCGGACGCGCCGTCCAGGGAGGAGGCTTCGTACAGCTCCTTGGGGATCTCCTGGAGCCCGCCGTAGAGGATCACCATGTTGAACGGGATGCCGATCCAGATGTTCACCATGACCACGGAGAACAGGGCCATGCCGGGGCTGGTCAGCCACGGGGTGGCGCCACCGAGGCCGATGGTCTCGGCGAAGGAGTTGAGGACGCCGGTGTCCTGGTCGAGGATCCGGCGCCACACGATGCCGGAGACGACCATCGGGACGAGCCAGGGCAGCAGGATCAGCGAACGCAGGAAGCCGTTGAGCGGGAACCGCTTGGTGAAGAAGACGGCGAGCGCGAGCCCGATGCCGAACTGGCCGATCAGCGAGCCGATCGTGAAGACGATGGTGTGCCACAGCGCCTTGCCGAAGAGGTCGTCGTTGAAGACCTTGCTCCAGTTGTCGGTGCCGTTGAAGGGGGACTTGCCGTCGAAGAAGGTGGACGGCGAGAAGTCCTGGAAGCTCATCACGACGTTGCGGACGAGCGGGTAGCCGAAGAACAGCAGCATGAAGACGACGGCGGGGGCGATGAACCCCCACTGGCTCAGCCTGCGGCGGCGCCTCGCGCGCACCGGGTCGGTCTTCTTCTGAACTGCCGCGCTTCGGACGGAGGGCGCGGTGGCCGTGGTGGTCGACATGACGGTGTGTCCCCCTCAGTTCCCGCTCGTGGCGCGGGTCTGCGCCTTCTTCAGCGCGGCCTCGCTGGACTGCCCGGTCAGCGCCGACTGGAAGGCGCTCTGGAGGGCGAGCGACACGGACGACCAGCGCGCTCCGACCTTCGCGGTGCGGGAGCGGGCGGTGGCCACCTGGTCGGCGAGCGCGTCGAGTTCGGGCACTTCCTTGCGCCAGGTCGCGGCGGCCTTCTCGTTGGCCGGGACCATCCAGCTGTTGCGGGCGTAGGTGATCTGCTCGCGCTCGGAGGACATACAGCGGATGATCTTCGCCGCGGTCTTCTGGCGGCCCGTGTCCTCGGTCTTCGGGACGGTGAGGACGGCGCCGCCGAGCGGTCCCACGGACTTGTCGCCGCTGCTGGGGACCGGGATCTTCGCGATCTCCCAGTGCAGGTTCTTCTTGGTGTTCAGCGTCTCCACCTGCCACGGACCGTTGATCATCATCGCGGCGTTGCCGGCCATGAACTGGTCGTTGACGTCGGCCTGTGTCCAGTTGACGGTCGACCTGGACAGCGAGCCGTCCTTGATGAGGCCCTTCCAGTAGTCGAGGGCGCCCGCGACCTTGTCCGAGGCGAGGTTCGTCTCGTCGCCGCCGTTGGACCACATGAACGGCGCGAACTGGAAGACGCCGTCCTCCGCACCGCCCGCGCTCAGCGCGATCCCGTACTGGCTTCCCTGGGTGAGCTTCTTCGAGGTCTCCCTCATCTCGTCCCAGGTGGTGGGCACTTCGAGCCCGGCCTTCTTCAGGATGTCCTTGTTGTAGAAGAGGGCGAGGGTGTTCACCGTGCGCGCGGCCCCGTAGTACGTCCCCTTGTACGAGCCGAAGTCGACGATGCCCTTCGGGATGTCCTTGGTGGACAGGCCAAGGGAGCGCAGGTCGACGAGGCCGCCGGCCTCCGCGAACGTCGGCATCTCGGAGGCGTCGAACTGGATGACGTCCGGGAGCGACTTCGACGACGCCATGCGCAGCGACTTCTGCATGACCTGCGCGGCGGGCACGCTCTGCTGCTCGATGGTGAGGCCGAGCTTTGTGCTGCAGCGCTTCAGCGTGGCGGCGTCCCAGCCGTGGTACGAGGCGTCGGTCGAGGAGTTGAGAACGGTGAACACACCGGGGTCGCGCCCCGCGCCGCAACCGGTGAGCGCCGCGCCTGCGACGAGCGCGGAAGCGGCGGTGAGTGCCGCGGTGGTGCTTCGGCCGCGGCGGCCGCGCCGGGGGCGCGGCACGTCCGGTGGAAGTGCTGCTGTCACGGTGGATACCCAAGCCTTGAAGGGGTGGCCGGCCCCGACGGAACTCCCGTGTCCCGGCGAGGTGTTCGCATCGCGCGGTACGGCTCCGGCCCGCGCCGCACACGCAGAGCGCGTTTTTGTTTTCCGCCATGACTAATACGTCATCAAGCGCTTCGACACCAGACCTTGGGACCGACTTCATCGCTCGCGCACAGCCTGCTACACCCCGTTGCGAACGCGGATTAAGCTGGAATCGAAGCGCTTCGACGATTCCTTGTGCCGACCTCTTGATCTTTCGATGCGCGTGGGCTCAAATGCGGTGTAGCGGCGCCTTGCCCACGCACATTGCCCACCCCGAGGAAGATGATGAAGTTCACCGACGGCTTCTGGCTGATGCGCGACGGGGTCGAGGCCTCGTACGCCACCGAGGTCCGTGACGTCCGCGTCGACGCCGACCGCTTCACCGCGTTCGCGGCGGTCAAGCGGATCGAACGGCGCGGCGACACCCTCAACTCCCCTCTGCTGACCGTCGATTGCTTCACACCCGCCGAGGGCGTCATCGGGGTCCGCGTCACCCACCACGCGGGAAAGCGCCACCCGGGGCCCGACTTCCGACTGCCCGGCGAGGACGCGGGCGCGGGTACGGTGCGCCGCGACGGCGCAACGGTCGAGCTGTCCAGCGGGGCGCTGTCCGTGTGCCTCGACGAGGCGGCACCCTGGCAGTTGTCCTTCCGTGACGCCGACGGCCGCGAGGTCACCTCCTCGGACCGCAAGGGCACCGCCTTCTTCCGGACGGGCGACGGGGCGCACCACATGGCCGCGCAGCTGTCGCTCGGCGTCGGGGAGCAGGTCTACGGCCTCGGCGAGCGCTTCACCCCGTTCGTCAGGAACGGCCAGGTCGTCGACATGTGGCAGGCCGACGGCGGCACGAGCAGCGAACAGGCGTACAAGAACGTCCCGTTCAGCCTGCACGTCTCCCCCGCGGGCGCCTACGGGGTGTTCGTCGCGCACCCCGGAAGGGTCAGTTACGAGATCGGCTCGGAGTCGGTCGGCCAGATGCAGTTCAGCGTCGAGGACCAGTCGATCGAGTACTACGTCGTCGCCGGACCCACCCCGAAGGACGTGCTGCGCCGCTACACCGCGCTGACCGGCCGCCCGGCGCTGCCGCCCGCGTGGTCGTTCGGCCTGTGGCTGACGACGTCGTTCACGACGCAGTACGACGAGGAGACCGTGACGTCGTTCGTCGACGGCATGGCGGAGCGCGACATCCCGCTGAGCGTCTTCCACTTCGACTGCTTCTGGATGCGCGAATACCAGTGGTCGGACTTCGAGTGGGACCCCGCGGTCTTCCCCGATCCGGAGGGCATGCTGGCCCGCCTCAAGGAGCGCGGACTGCGCATCTCCGTCTGGATCAACCCGTACATCGCGCAGAAGTCGGCCCTGTTCGAAGAGGCAGCGGCGCAGGGCTACTTGGTGAAGCGGCCGAACGGCGACATCTGGCAGTGGGACCTGTGGCAGGCGGGCATGGCGCTCGTCGACTTCACCAACCCTGAAGCCTGCGCCTGGTTCCGCGGCAAGCTCAAGGTGCTCCTTGACCAGGGTGTCGACTGCTTCAAGACGGACTTCGGCGAGCGCATCCCCACGGATGTCGTCTGGCACGACGGCTCCGACCCGGAGCGCATGCACAACTACTACACGCACCTGTACAACCAGGTCGTCTTCGACCTCCTGGAGAAGGAGCGCGGCCGCGGCGAGTCCGTCCTCTTCGCCCGTTCGGCGACGGCGGGCGGGCAGCAGTTCCCGGTGCACTGGGGCGGCGACTGCTGGTCGTCGTTCGGCGCGATGGCGGAGTCACTGCGCGGCGGGCTGTCCCTCTCCCTGTCCGGCTTCGGCTTCTGGTCCCACGACATCGGCGGCTTCGAGGGCACCCCCGACGCGGCGGTCTTCAAGCGCTGGCTGGCCTTCGGTCTCCTCTCCTCGCACAGCCGCCTGCACGGCTCGTCCTCGTACCGGGTGCCGTGGGAGTTCGGCGACGAAGCGGTCGACGTGGCAGGGCAGTTCACGAAGCTCAAGCACCGCCTGATGCCGTACCTGTACGGCGCGGCGGTCGAGGCGCACACGTCGGGCGTGCCGCTGATGCGCCCGATGCTGCTCGACTTTCCCGACGACCCCACGGCGCGCGCCCTGGACCGCCAGTACATG
The DNA here is from genome assembly GCF_054871485.1 of Streptomyces sp. UC4497. Taxonomy (NCBI): domain Bacteria; kingdom Bacillati; phylum Actinomycetota; class Actinomycetes; order Kitasatosporales; family Streptomycetaceae; genus Streptomyces; species Streptomyces sp. UC4497. The sequence continues at coordinate 54,044 of NZ_JBTYHB010000013.1, forward strand.
CTCGGCCCCGACCTCCTGGTGGCGCCGGTGTTCTCCGCGGACGGCGATGTCGAGTTCTACGTCCCCGAGGGCACGTGGACCCATCTCCTCACCGGCGAGCGGGTCGAGGGCCCGGTCTGGCGGCGCGAGCGGCACGGCTTCGACAGTCTGCCGCTGTACGTGCGTCCTGGCGCGGTCCTGCCGATGGGCGCGGACGCGTCACGCCCGGACGGCGACTGGCTCACCGGGCTCACGCTGCTCGTCACTCCGGACGCGGAGGATGTGACGGTGACGGTGCCCGATACGCACGGCGGTGTGGCCGGGACGTATCGGGTGGTGCGGGACGGTGCGACCGGGGAGGCTGCGGTCGTGGAGGGGCACGGGGTCGATGAGGTGACGGTGAAGCAGATCTGACGCGCGGCTGGGCCTGGTGCGATGCAAGGCGCTGGGCCCTGCTCAGTGCAGTGCCAGGAACGGCGCCGACGCCAGGAGGAACGCCACCATCGCGTACTTCAGGCGCCGGGCCGGGAGGGCGTGGGCGATGCGCCAGCCGATGAGCACGCCGACCAGCTCCGGGATGCCCACCAGGGCCGCGAGCCGCCAGTCGACGGCTCCGTGCAGCACATACGCCACCGTGCCCACGCTCGCGATCACGATCGACTGGGCCTGGGCGGCGGCCAACGACGACAGCACCGGCAGCCCCGCCACCACGAGCAGGGGCACGCTCAGCATGGGTCCGCCGAGCCCGAAGAGACCCGCGACGACCGCGACGACGACGCCGATCAGGACCGTGCGGCCCAGCGGGATGTGCGCCCGCTCGGCGCCGTCCGGGGCGCGCCGGTCGCGCACCCACACCAGGATGCCGGTGACGACGACCGCGCAGGCCAGCAGGATCCCGAAGCCGCGTCCCGCGACCAGGGTGTTGCACAGCACGCCCAGCGGCGCCCCCACCAGCGCGGCGCCGGCGAGTGCGGCGGCGCAGCGCCGGGTCCCCGGGTCGCGGAGCTGTCCCGACCGGGCGTACGCCGCCGTGCCGAGCAGGCCGGTGGCGACGTGGGTGACGATCGCGGTGCCCGCCACGCCCGCGGGCGTGAGGCCGGAGAACAGGAACAGTCCGATGGTGGGCAGCACTCCGCCGGGCCCGATGGCGGTGATCCCGATGCCGCCGAGCAGCCCGGCCACCGCGAGGAGGACCAGGTGTGTGGTGTCCAGGGTCATGTGCGCTCCCACCCGCTCTGCCGTGCTCTTTGTCGTTCGCTTCGCATGTTCGGTTGCTTCAATCCCTCGCCCCGTTCAGATCCCCGGTTGCTTCAACCCCTGGACCCCTTCAGCTCCTTCAGTCCCTCGGCAGGACGGCCCGCAGGGCGAACCGGTCCGCGCGCACCCGCAGTGACTCGGCGTCGACCGGGCGGCCGTCCGCGAGCCGGGTCAGCCGGTCGATGGTGAAGAGCGCGGCGCCCTCCGCCACGCCCAGCAGGCGCGCCGTGTCCGGGTCCGCCGTGACGGCGTGCACGGTCACCTCGGCGCTGCCGAGCCGTGTGCCGCTGGTCTCCTCGATGAGCGCGAACAGATCGCGGCCCGCCAGGTGGCGGTCGAGCAGCGGCCGGCCGATGTCGGGGGCGAGCCAGGTCGAGTCCAGGGAGAGCGGATCCGCGTCGAGTGATCTCAGGCGCTCGATGTAGACCGCCTCGGAGCGCTCCGGGAGGCCGAGGCGTTGCGTGATCGCGGGCGGGGCGTGCGGCACGACACGTGCCTCCCGCACCTCGTTGGTGACCGTGCCGTACGCGGTCAACTCCTCGGCGAGGCCGACCAGTCGGGAGAGGCCGTGGCCGGCCTTGTGGCCGGTCACGAGGGTGCCGATGCCGCGCCGCCGGGTCACGACACCCTCGTCCCGCAGCATGTTCAGCGCCTCGCGCACGGCGTTGCGGGTGGCTCCGAGGGACCGGCCGAGGGCGCGCTCGTCCGGGAGCACACCGTCGTACGCGCCGTCGACGATGCGCTGGCGCAGCACGTCGGCGACACGGCGTGCCCGGTCGGCCCGCGATCCGTCACGGTCTTCCATGCCCGTCCCTTCTCCGTGGTGCATGTGACGGCAGACCGTACGCCCTCCGATGTTTCGCGGGTGTTACGCCACCCCCTCCGACCTGCACAAACGCCTGACCTGCGACGGAGCGGCAGTCATCGGGGGCAACGCCGGTCACCGCCGTCACACCCACCGCGCGCCCACCAGTCACCTGCCACCCCGACCACCGCCCGGCACACCGGGCGCACCCGCACCACGGCGACGTATCAACTCCCGCATGGAATACCCTGGTTGACGCATGATCCACGGCCACCCATCGACCTTTCGGAGCGACTCGTGCCTCAGGACCGTCCGCTGATCGACAGTGACTCCCCGCATTCGGCCCGCATCTGGAACTACTGGCTCGGCGGCAAGGACTGTTACGAGGTCGACCGCCAGGTCGGCGATGCCATTCAGCAGGTCAACGCGGAGATCGTGCACGTGGCCCGCGCGCAGCGCGCCTTCCTGGCCCGTACCGTCTCCCACCTCGTACGGGACGTGGGCATCGACCAGTTCCTCGACATCGGCACCGGGCTGCCCACCATCGACAACACCCACGACGTGGCACAGCGCAACGACCCCACGGCGCGCATCGTCTACGTCGACCACGACCCGGTCGTGCTGCGGCACGCGGAGGCCCTGCTGACCAGCACTCCGCAGGGAGCCACCGACTACATCGAGGCCGATCTGACCGACCCCGCCGACATCCTCCGGCAGGCCGCCGACACGCTGGACTTCACCCGTCCCATCGCCCTGATGCTGCTCGGGGTCGTCGCCCATGTCACCGACGACCGCGCCTACACGATCGTCGAGGAACTCAAGAGCGCGCTGCCCAGCGGCAGTCACCTGGTTCTGTGCGACAGCACCGAGGTGTACCACCCCGAAGCCACCCGCGCGATGGTCGAGCAGTGGAACAGCACCAGTAACAACCCGCGCACCAATCGCACCCCCGAGCAGATCGGCCGCTTCTTCGAGGGATTCGAGCTGGTCGAACCGGGTCTGACCTCGGTGTCCCAGTGGCGCCCCGATGACGTCGAGGGTGAACTCCCGGAGCCCGTCAGCAGCTTCGGCGGCATCGGCCGCAAGCCCTGATGCGCGTCAACACGCCAACTCCCGTACCGTAAAAGGAGACCGATCTGCGCTGACGTGCCACACGATGGGCACCCGGGTGAGTACCATCCGGCCCTACAGCACACACGTGCACACACCGACAGATCACTCCTTTCCACGAGAGCGAGCCATCATGGCGGACACCACGAACCAGACCGAGCTCAAGTCCCGTTACGCCGACCGGATCCAGGACGACATCGCGAACAACGAAAGCGAGTTGAAGCGGGTCAGCGAGGAAATCGCCGCACTGCAGGCCCAGTTGGGCACCCTCGAGGAGAACCGCACGCTGCTGGAGAGCATGCTGAAGTCCCTCGGCAGCGGGAAGCTCCCGCCCCTTCCGGCGCCCGTCGCCGAGAAGCCGGCCGGGAAGGCCGCGGGCAAGGTTCCGCGCCAGAAGGCACGGGACACGACGGCGGCGAAGCCCGCGCAGGCCAAGAAGCCGGCCGGCACCCCCGCGAAGGCGGCCAAGGCCGCGAAGCCCGCCAAGACCGCGGCAGCCACCAAGCCCAGCGCGCCCGCCGCGCCCGCCGCCGAGAAGACCGAGCCCCAGGGCTCCACGCTCGTCGAGCTCATCGTGTCCCAGCTGGGCGCCGAGACCAGCCCGCGCTCGGCCGCCGAAATCACCTCGACGCTGCAAAAGAAGCACCCCAAGCGGGAGTTCAGCACCAAGGTCGTCCGCAACACGCTGGAGGCCCTGGTCGCCAAGGCCCGCGCCGAGCGCACCCGGCAGCAGCGTTCAGTGTTCTACGTCGCCGTGCCCGCCACCGGCACGCCCTCGAAGTCGGCCACGGACAGCAAGACCGCGGCGGACACCAAGGCCGGCCAGGACAAGGCGGTGGACAGCAAGGCCGCGGCGAAGGACGGCGCCGCGTGACACCCCGCTCGTCGCCTGCGCGATGAGTCTCGTTCGCCGTGGCAGTCTCACAGTTGTCGATCACGTAGGAGGAGCCCCGTGAAACAGCAACTGCTGAAGGTCCAGAATTTCAACGTGTCCGCGGACGGATTCGGCGCCGGTCAGGGTCAGAGCCTTGAGCGGCCGTTCGGACACGCCGACCCGGGGAGCATGTTCGCCTGGGCCGGGGCCACGGCGAGCTGGCCCAATCGCACGGAACCGGGGGGCTCCCGCGGCATCGACGACTATCTGACGCGGGATTTCCACCACAACATCGGTGCCGAGATCATGGGCCGGGGCAAGTTCGGCCCGCAGAACGGGCCCTGGCAGGACCACGAGTGGCGCGGATGGTGGGGTGAGGAGCCGCCGTTCCGCACCCCGGTGTTCGTGATGACCCACCACACGCGCCCGTCGATCACGCTGTCGGACACCACGTTCCACTTCGTCGACGCCGACCCCGGCACCGTTCTCAAGCAGGCCAGGGTGGCCGCGCAGGGCAAGGACATCCGGCTGGGCGGTGGCGCCACCACTGTCCGCGAGTTCCTCGAGGCGGACCTCGTCGACACCCTGCACGTGGCGGTCGCGGACGGTGTCAAGCTCGGCTCGGGCTCCAAGCTCTGGGACTCCCCCGACGACCTCCTCGACCGCTTCCACCTCGATGTCGTGCCGAGCCCGACGGGCGCGGTGCGACACCATCTGTTCTGGCGGAAGTGACACCCGGCGCGCGTGGGGTCACGTAGTCAGTGGCCGCGCGCGTGGAAGGGTTCCGGCTCGATCAGGACACAGCGCGTACCGGTGTAGATGGTGGGCATGCAGCGGTTGCAGTGGATGCACAGCGAGTGTGTGGGCCGGTCCGCCGCGCGGTCCTCGGCGAAGCGGTTGACGAGGTCGGGTTCGCGCAGCAGCGCGCGGCCCATCGCCACGAACTCGAAGCCCTCGGTCATGGCCTGTTCGGCGGTCTCGCGGTCCGCGATGCCGCCGAGCAGGATCAGCGGCAGTTTCAGCGCGGCCCGGAACTGGCGCGCCGAGGGGAGCAGGAACGCCTCCTCGTAGGTGTAGGCGCGGATGAACTTCTTTCCGACGCGCTCGATGCCGAACCGCTGGGGCTGGGGGAACGTCGCCGCGAACTGGCGCACGGGCGCGCCGCCGCGGAACAGGTACATGGGGTTCAGCAGGGAACTGCCCGCGGTGAGTTCGAGGGCGTCGACACTGCCGTCTGCCTCCAGCCAGGCGGCGGTGCGCAGGCTCTCGTCCAGCCAGATGCCGCCGGACACGCCGTCGTCCATGTTGAGCTTGGCGGTGATCGCGATCTCGTCACCGACCTCGTCGCGGACCGCGCGGGCCACGCCCCGGGCGACCCTGGCCCGGTTCGCGAGGGTGCCGCCGTACTCGTCCTTGCGCTTGTTGAGCCTCGGACTGAGGAAGGCGCTCGCGAAGTAGTTGTGGCCGAGGTGGATCTCCACCGCGTCGAATCCGGCCTCGACCGCGATGCGCGCCGCGCGGGCGTGGGCGCGGGTGACACGCGCGATGTCCTCGCGGGTGGCCGGGCGGGCGAAGCGGAAGGACTGCAGGTTCAGGAAGCGGCTGGGCGCGAGCGCGGGCAGCCCGTTGGAGACGGGGTCGGCGACGGGTCCCGCGTGGCCGATCTGCGCCGAGACCGCGGCGCCCTCCGCGTGCACGGCCTCGGTGAGCCGGCGCAGGCCGGGAACGGCCTCGGGCCTCATGTGGATCTGGTCGCGTTCGGTACGGCCCTCGGGGGCGACGGCACAGTACGCGACGGTCGTCATGCCGACACCGCCGGCCGCGGGGCGCCGGTGGTACTCGACGAGCCGGTCGCTGACCAGGGCATCGCGGGTGACGCCCTCGAAGGTGGCCGCCTTGATCACGCGGTTGCGGAGGGTGAGGGGGCCGAGCCGCGCGGGGGCGAGCAGGTCTGGCGCGGCGGGCCCGGTGGTGTCGCGGATGGAGTCTGCTGTGCTCATGGCTGTGCAACTCCTCAACTGTCGGTTCAGGGTGGGGCGTTCAGGCCTGCCGCGACGAAGGCGATGACTGCCTCCGCCGGGGGCCGGGGCGTGCCGCCCAGCTCGGCGGTGGCCGACTGCGGCTCCCCGTAGAGCTGGAGCAGCAGGTCGAACGTCATGCGCAGGCGGTGCCCGGCCTGTAGCCGGGAGAGGTCGGGCCGCGCGGCGCACAACAGCTCGCGCCACGGCCGATGACCGAACCACCGCTCGTCGAAGGGGAGTTCACGGCGGCTCAGCACGACGCGGGCGAGCAGGTGCAGCAGCATGCGGCCGTGCGGGGTCCGGGTCAGCTCGTCGAGCGGTCGCACGAGGACGTCGACGAACTCCTCGACACGCGGCGCCTCTCCGGCGGCCGTCCTGCGCTCCACGTCGGCGAGCGGCTGCGCCCACAGCGGGCCGAGCCGGCTCTGCAGCAGCGCGGCGACCAGGTCTTCCTTGGTGCCGAAGTGGTAGTGCACCGCGGCCGGGTTCATGCCCGCCGCCGCGTTGACCGCGCGGACCGACACCCGCTCGTACCCCTTGGCGAGGAAGAGCCGCTCGGCGGCGTCGAGCAGTGCCGCCCGTGTGGTGTCGGTGGGCATGGGCACAGGACAGCACGGCGCGACACACTTTTCAATCAGTGATGGAAACTTCCCTCACCCTGGTGGGGGCCGCACCCGGGGGCTTCGGCGGGGTCACAGACCGTGCCCGGCGGTCGACAATGCCGAACACATCCAATGAAACTGTTAGAACCCCGGATGATCGGGGACGCAGTGGACATGGACATCGGATACACGTTGATGACCGAGCAGGCGGGACCCCGCGAGCTGGTGGACCACGCGGTCGGGGCCGAGGAGGCGGGGTTCGACTTCTCGGTGACCAGTGACCACTACTTTCCCTGGCTGCGTTCCCAGGGCCACTCCCCGTATGCCTGGAGCGTGCTCGGAGCCGTCGCGCAGGCGACGTCGCGGCTGCCGCTGATGACGTACGTGACCTGCCCGACCTTCCGCTACCACCCCGCGGTGGTGGCCCAGAAGGCGGCGACCTTGCAGCTGCTGTCGCAGGGCCGCTTCCGCCTCGGGCTCGGCTCCGGGGAGAACCTCAACGAACACGTGGTCGGCCGTGGCTGGCCGGCGGTGGATGTGCGGCACGAGATGCTGGAGGAGGCGGTGACGATCATCCGTTCCCTGTTCGAGGGCGGGCACGTCACGCACCACGGCAAGCACTACGACGTCGACTCGGCCCGCCTGTGGGATCTGCCGGAGACCGCCCCACCGATCGGTATCGCCGTATCGGGCGAGCAGTCCTGTGATCTGGCGGGCCGGCTCGCCGATCTGCTCATCGCCACCGAGCCCAAGGCGGAGCTGCTGACCGCCTTCGACCGGCACGGCGGCGAGGGCAAGCCGCGGATCGGACAGCTGCCGGTCTCCTACGACCCCGACCGCGAGGCCGCCGTCGCCCGCGCGCACGAGCAGTTCCGCTGGTTCGGCGGCGGCTGGAAGGTCAACTCCGAGCTTCCGCACCCCGACTCGTTCCAGGGCGCGACCCAGTTCGTGCGGCCCGACGACGTCGCGGACTCGATTCCGTGCGGCGCCGACGTGGACACGTTCGTGAAGGCGGCGCGCCCCTTCGCCGAGGCCGGGTTCACCGGTCTCGCCCTGGTCCAGATCGGCGGCGACCAGCAGCACGCCTTCCAGGAGTGGTCCACCAAGAAGCTGCTGCCCGCGCTGCGCGACGCCTTCGGGTGACCGAGCGATGACCGAGCCCGCTTCCGAGCCCGCACCCACCCCCGCCTCCGCGCCGTCGGCCGATCGCTCGGCGCTCGTCGTGATCGACATGATCAACACGTACGACCACGCCGACGCGGAGCTGCTGCTGCCCGCGTCCCGCGCCGTCGTCCCGGCCATCGTGGACCTGCTCGACCGGGCGCGCACGGCCGGTGCCCCGGTGATCTACGCCAACGACAACTTCGGTGAATGGCGCTCGCACCACGGCGAGTTGGTGGACACGGCGCTGGCAGGGCCGCACGCCGAGTTGGTGGAGCCGCTGCGGCCCGACGCCGATTCCCTCTTCGTCGTCAAGGCCCGCCACTCGATCTTCTACGAGACACCACTGTCGTATCTGCTGTGGGAACTGGGCGTCGGACACATCGTGTTGTGCGGCCAGGTCACCGAGCAGTGCGTGCTCTACTCCGCGCTCGACGCGCACATCCGTCATCTGCGGACCACGGTGCCGCACGACGCGGTGGCCGCCATCCATCCGGATCTCGCCGACGCCGCGCTGGAGATGATGCGGCGCAACATGGGCGCACGCATCGCCGCCGCCTCGGAGGTGACGTTCGAGGACCAGGGCTGAGGTGGACTTCGAGGACAGGGGCCGAAGGCGGGCGAGGTCGGCCATGGACATGGCGCGACCTGCTGTGATCTCATCCGCCAGGTGGCCGACTTGTGCCCGCCTCCCGTCCAGGCCCGAAAGACGATAGACCCCCATGCAGAAGACCAAGGCCGCGCTCTGGGAGTTCCTCCAGAGCCTCGGCAAGACGTTCATGCTCCCCGTGGCGCTGCTCGCGTTCTGCGGCATCATGCTGGGCATCGGCTCCTCGCTCTCCAGCGACGCCGTCACCGGCAACCTGACCTTCCTTCAGGGCCAGGGCTTCCACCTGGTCTTCACGTGGATGGCCAACACCGGCCAGGTCGCCTTCCAGTTCCTGCCCGTGATGTTCGCGATGGCCATCCCCCTCGGACTCGCCCGCGAGGACAAGGGCGTCGCCGCCTTCTCCGGCTTCGTCGGCTACGCCGCGATGAACCTGGCGGTGAACTTCTACCTCACCGCCAAGGGCGTGGACTTCGACGACGAGAAGGCGATCGCCCACTACGGCATCGCCGATGTCATCGGCATCCAGTCCATCGATACGGGACTCCTCGGCGCGGTCGCCGTTGGCATCGTTGTCAGCCTGCTCCACCAGCGGTTCCGTACGCAGCGGATGCCCGACGCGCTGGCCTTCTTCGGTGGCCTGCGCTTCGTGCCGATCATCTCCGCGCTCACGCTGAGCGTGCTCGGTCTGCTCATCCCGCTGGTGTGGCCGACGTTCAACGGCTGGATCACCGACCTGGGCCGCGCGATCGGTCACGCGGGGGTCTTCGGGCCGTTCTTCTTCGGCATGGGCGAGGTGCTGCTGCGCCCGGTGGGCCTGCACCACATCCTCGTCGCGATGTTCCGCTTCACGGACGTCGGCGGATCCGGCGCGGTTTGCGGGGACCAGGTCTCCGGCGCGCTGAACATGTTCTACGCGCAGCTGAACTGCTCCAAGCCGCCCACGGCCGCCGTCACCGACGCCACCCACTTCCTGTCGCAGGGCAAGATGGCGGCCTACCTCGGCGGACTGCCGGGCGCCGCGCTCGCGATGTACCACTGCGCCCGCAAGTCCATGCGCCCCGAGATCAAGGCGCTCCTGGTCTCCGGTGTGGTGGCCTGTGTCGTCGGCGGCATCACCGAACCGCTGGAGTTCCTGTTCCTGTTCATCGCGCCGTGGCTGTACTTCCTGCACGCCGTCCTCGTCGGTCTCGGCTTCCTCGCCGCCGCCGTCCTCGGGGTGTTCATCGGCAACACGGACGGCAATGTCATCGACTGGCTCGTCTTTGGTGTCCTGCAAGGCACGACCACCAAGTGGTATCTGGTGCCGGTCATCGCCACCGTGTGGTTCGCCGTCTACTACTTCCTGTTCCGCTGGGCCATCAAGCGCTTCGACCTCAAGACGCCGGGGCGCGAGGAGGAGGCCGAGGAATCCGCGGAGGAGGCGGACGAGTCCGGGGCCCCGCGTGAGCTGGTCGCCGGGAAGTACGACGCGGTGGCGATCCTCGACGCGATCGGCGGCGCGGACAACATCACGTCCCTCGACAACTGCATCACCCGGCTCCGGCTGACGGTCGAGGACGCGGAGCGCGTGGACGAGCCGCGCCTGAAGAAGCTGGGCGCCGTCGGCGTCGTGAAGCTCGACGCACACACCGTGCAGGTGGTCATCGGCCCGCAGGTGCAGTCCGTGAAGGACGCCATCGCCACGATGGTCCCGGTGGGCTGAGCCGTGCCACACACCTCCCCCACCTACGATTTCGACACCCTGGTCGACCGGCACGGCACCTGGTGCACGCAGTGGGACTACGTCGAGGACCGCTTCGGCGTGCCGGATCTGCTGCCGTTCACGATCTCCGACATGGACTTCGAGACGGCCCCCGAGGTCCTGACGGCGCTGCGCGCCCGGCTCGACCACGGCGTGCTCGGCTACTCCCGCTGGCGCCACGACGACTTCCTGTCCGCGATCGTCGACTGGTACGCCGCCCGGTACGACACACCCGTGGACCCGCAGTCGATCGTCTACGGCCCGTCCGTGATCTACCAGGTCGGTCAGCTGCTGCGCCTGTGGTCGCGGCCCGGCGACGGCGTCGTGGCGCACGCGCCGACGTACGACGCCTTCCCGAAGACGGTGGCCGCGCACGAACGGCGGCTGCTCACCTGCCCGTTGGGAGACTGGGCGGAGCTGGAGCGGCTGCTGTCACTGCCGGACACCTCGGTGCTGCTGCTGTGCTCCCCGCACAATCCCACCGGTCACGTGTGGACGGCGGCGGAGCTCGACCGCATGGCCGAACTGTGCGCGCGCCACGACGTGGCGGTCATCAGCGACGAGATCCACTCGGACCTCGCCCACCCGCCGGCCGTCCACCGGCCGTGGGCGCTGCACGCGAACTCGGGCACCCGGTGGGCGGTCGTCACGTCCGCGTCGAAGTCCTTCAACATCCCGGCACTGACCGGAAGTTACGGCATCGTCGGGGCCCCCGACTCCCGGGACGCGTACCTGCGCCGCCTCAAGGAGGCCGACGGCCTGTCGTCCCCCGCGGTGCTGTCCGTGGTCGGCCACATCGCGGCCTACCGGGAGGGCGGCGCCTGGCTGGACGCGCTCGGCACGTACCTGCGCGGCAATCTGTCATACGTGGCTCAGCGCCTGGCAGAGGCGTTCCCCGAGCTCGGCTGGACGCCACCCGAGGCCGGCTACCTCGCCTGGATCGACCTGCGCCCCCTCGGTGTGGACGAGGAGGCGCTCCAGCGCGAGCTGGTCGAGCGGCAGCGGGTGGCGATCATGCCGGGCACGGCGTACGGCGCCGCCGGTCATGTGCGGCTCAATGTGGGTTGCCCGCGCTCCAAGGTGGAGCGCGGGGTAACTGCCCTCATCGACGGTGTACGCGCGATCCGCTGAAGGTCGGGTCAGCGGACGAGGGCGTACACCAGCCAGCCGAGGAGGAACAGCACCACGATTCCTGTCAGTATCGCGGTGCCCTTCCCCGGCTCCATGGAGCGTTCGAGCTCCTTCTCCTTGATGAAGGCCTTGGTGTCCTCCTCGGTGCGCGTGCGCACCCACCCGTTCCCAGGAGCGAACATTCTCCTGTACCTCCCCGTTGTCGACTGATCTTGCTCCTTACCGAATGCGGCTCGGGCAAACGTCGACCCGTGCGCGTCAGGCGCCCGCGCCGCGCAGTTGGGCCAGTGCGGCCGCGGTCAGTGGGCGCGGCGCGGAGTCCGTGCCGGTGGCGACGAGGACGACCGTGCACGCGCAGGCGTGGGTGAGGGCGGTGGTGAAGCTGCCGTCGGCGAACTGGGTGAGCGGGCCGCGCGGCGAGTGCCCGACGGCCACGACGCGGGCGCCGACGTCCGCCGCGTGCCGGGCCAGCGCGCGGCCGGCGGCGGCGTGGTCCCCGACGCTGTTCAGCACCTGCCCGGTGGCGGCCGTCCCCGCAGCCGCGAGCCGGTCGAGGTGGTCCTGGACGGCGGCGCGGGCCTGGGCGAGGTCCTCGGCGTCGGCGGCCTGGTCGTCGACCACGGCGGTCTGCCGGACGTGCACGACCTCCAGCGGGCTGCCGGTGTCCCGGGCGAGGCGCGCGGCCGCGTCGACGATGGCGGGCGCCCTGTCGTGGTCCCCGACGGCGACGACGACGCGCGGGTCGGTGCTCGGAGCCACGGCTCCCACAGGTGTGAACGACGGCTGCACCGGCTCGCCCCCGCCCGGGTCCGCCTCGGCCTGCCGCAGCAGCCGGTGCCCGCTGGCGAGGACCGGGATGGCGAGGACGAAGGTGAGCGCGGCCAGGTAGAAGGGCACGCTCAGGTCCATGGCATCGGCCAACTTGCCCGCGACGTACGGCGCGAGGCCGCCGCCGATGAACCGCAGGAAGCCGTACGCGGACGAGGCGACGGGGCGCTCCACCGGTGAGACGAGCATGACGGCCTGCGTGGTGAGCGTGTTGTTGATGCCGATGAAGGCGCCGCTGACGATGACCGCGACGATCACCACGGTCGGCGTCGAGACCCCGGCGGCGATGACGGCCATCACGACGCCGAGGCAGAAGAGATTCGCGTACAGGACGGCGGCGGTGCCGTAGCGCGCCTGGAGGCGCGGCGCGAAGTACACGCTGAACAGGGCGACCAGGAGCCCCCAGCCGGTGAAGACGAGGCCGAGTTCGTGGGCGTCCAGCTCCATGGGGTACGGGGCGTACCCGAGCATCGTGAAGAAGCCCCAGTTGTAGAGGAGCGCCATGATGCCCATGGTCAGCAGGCCGCGGTGGCGCAGTGCCTTGAGCGGTGCGATCGGCGACGTGATCTTTTTGGGCCTGGGCAGATCGGGGACGAAGGCGATGGTGGCGACCAGCGCGACGGCCATCAGGACGGCGACGCCGAAGAAGGGACCGCGCCAGCTGATCGCCCCCAACTCGCCGCCGAGCAACGGCCCGACGGCGATCCCGAGGCCGAGCGCGGTCTCGTAGAGGATGATCGCGCCGCCGAATCCGCCGCTCGCCGAGGCGACGATGACGGCCAGGGAGGTGGCGATGAACAGCGCGTTGCCGAGTCCCCAGCCGGCGCGGAAGCCCACGATGCCGTTGATGGAGCCGGTGGCTCCGGCGAGCGCCGAGAAGACGACGATCACGCTCAGGCCGATGACGAGGGTGCGCTTGGCGCCGAAGCGGCTGGAGAACCAGCCGACGACGAGCATCGCGACCGCGGTGACGATGAGATAGCTGCTGAACAGCAGGGACACCTGGCTGGGCGTGGCATGCAGGCTGTCGGCCAGGGCGGGCAGGATCGGGTCCACGAGACCGATACCCATGAAGGAGATGACGCAGGCGAACGCGACGGCCCAGACGGCCTTCGGCTGCTTGAAGGGGCTCGATTTCGTCGTTACCCGCTGCTGCATGCCGTCATCATGCATTTACGTGTACATGGAAACAAGATGCGTGCGGGTGCCGCTCTCCTCCGAGCGGCACCCGGCCCCCGAACTCAGGCGGCGCGCTTCGGCAGCTTCCAGTTCGGCCGCGGGAAGTGGCAGGTATAGCCCTCCGGGTAGCGCTCCAGGTAGTCCTGGTGCTCCGGCTCGGCCTCCCAGAAGTCGCCGACCGGCTCGACCTCGGTCACGACCTTCCCGGGCCACAGGCCGCTCGCCTCGACGTCCGCGATGGTGTCGACGGCGACCTGGCGCTGCGCGTCGTCCACGCAGTAGATCGCGGACCGGTAGCTGCGCCCCAGGTCGTTGCCCTGGCGGTCCTTCGTGGTCGGGTCGTGCACCTGGAAGAAGAACTCCAGCAGGTCCCGGTAGGTGATCACGGAAGGGTCATAGACGATCTCGATGGCCTCGGCGTGGTCGCCGTGGTTACGGTACGTGGCGTTGGGCGTGTCACCGCCGGAGTACCCGACACGCGTCGACAGCACGCCGGGCCGCTTGCGGATCAGGTCCTGCATGCCCCAGAAGCAGCCACCCGCCAGCACTGCCCTCTCGGTTACCTCTGACATACGCCACTCCCTGCATTACCTGACACGACGAACAGTTCCCAACGGGTCCAACAGAGCGCGACCCACGGATCTTCCAGCTTAGGCGGAGCCCCTAAAGCCAAGCTATCGACCCCCATAAGGCAGCCTTATGTGCCCATAGACCGGACCCGCCTACTTTCTAAGGCTTGCCTTACTTTAGGCTTCCCTTCAAGCACTCGTGGCCCGACCTGCGCGTACGGACCACGGGAACCACCTCGAAGGGAACCTGAACCATGCCTCGCCCCCTGAGGGTCGCCATCGTCGGAGCCGGCCCCGCCGGCATCTACGCCGCCGACGCCCTGCTCAAGTCCGAAGCGGCCTCCGAGCCGGGGGTGTCCATCGACCTCTTCGAGCGCATGCCGGCGCCGTTCGGCCTGATCCGCTACGGCGTCGCGCCGGACCACCCGCGCATCAAGGGCATCGTGAAGGCCCTCCACCAGGTGCTCGACAAGCCGCAGGTCCGCCTGTTCGGCAACGTCGACTACCCGCGCGACATCGACCTCGACGACCTGCGCGCCTTCTACGACGCGGTCGTCTTCTCCACGGGTGCGACGGCGGACCGGGCGCTCGACATCCCGGGCATCGAGCTCGAGGGCTCGTACGGCGCCGCGGACTTCGTGTCCTGGTACGACGGCCACCCCGACGTGCCGCGCACCTGGCCGCTGGAGGCCGAGAAGGTCGCCGTCCTGGGTGTCGGCAACGTCGCGCTCGACGTGGCGCGCGTGCTCGCGAAGACGGCGGACGAGCTGCTGCCGACCGAGATCCCGGCCAACGTCTACGAGGGACTGAAGGCGAACAAGGCCCTGGAGGTCCACGTCTTCGGCCGTCGTGGCCCCGCGCAGGCCAAGTTCAGCCCGATGGAGCTGCGCGAGCTGGACCACTCCCCGTCCATCGAGGTCATCGTCAACCCCGAGGACATCGACTACGACGAGGGCTCGATCGCCGCCCGCCGCAGCGAGAAGCAGACCGACATGGTCGCCAAGACGCTGGAGAACTGGGCGATCCGCGACGAGGGCGACCGCCCGCACAAGCTGTTCCTGCACTTCTTCGAGTCGCCGACCGAGATCCTCGGCGAGGACGGCCGCGTCGTCGGCCTGCGCACCGAGCGCACCGAGCTGGACGGCACGGGCAACGTCAAGGGCACCGGCAACTTCACCGACTGGGACCTCGGCGCCGTCTACCGCGCAGTGGGCTACCTCTCCGACGAACTGCCCAAGCTCCCCTGGGACATCAAGTCCGGCACCGTCCCGGACGAGGGCGGCCGTGTCATCCAGGAGAACGGTGAGCACCTGCAGTCGACGTACGTGACCGGCTGGATCCGGCGTGGCCCCGTGGGCCTCATCGGGCACACCAAGGGCGACGCCAACGAGACGATCGCGAACCTGCTCGCCGACCACGCGGAGGGCCGCCTGCAGACGCCGGTCTCGCCCACCCCGGAGTCCGTCGAGGAGTTCCTCGGCGAGCGCGGCATCCGGTACACGACCTGGGACGGCTGGTACAAGCTGGACGCCGCCGAGAAGGCGCTCGGCGAGCCGCACGGCCGTGAGCGCGTGAAGATCGTGGAGCGCGCGGAGATGCTCGACGCCAGCGAGGCGTGACATGACGGGTGAGGGCCCGGTCGGACTCGGCCGGGCCCTCACCCGTACCCGTGCGTTCCCCGCACCCGTACCCGCGCGTCCCTCTCCCCCGTACCCGCGCGTTCAAGGCGTGACGTGCGACGGGATAAAGTGGTCGACAGGTAGATGTAAAACCCACCCACCTTGTCCGCCGCGGAGGCGCCGTGCCTCAGATCACCGTCGACTACTCGCCCACGCTCACCGACACCCTCGACCGGGCCGCCCTCGCCACCGCGTTGCACGCCCTGGTCGTCGAGGGGTCGGGCTCGCGCGGCACCTGCAAGACGTTCTTCCGTGCCGCCACGGAGACGTACGTCGTCGGCAGCGAGCACGACGACGTGCCGGTCGTGCACGTGGAGGTGGCGCTGCTCCCGGGGCGCAGCGAGCGGACCATGACACGCCTGTCGCAGCGGATTCTGGCGCTGCTCCTGGAGCACGTGGGCGCGGCCGCCGGTGCCGACGTGGTGTGTTCGGCCGAGGTGCGCCCCCTAGCGGCGTACAGCCTGTATCCGACGCGCCGCGAGTTCACTGGCGCGACGGGCTCCCGTCCCGAGCGCCACGGGTGCACACCCGCCGCCTAGGTGAGCGGCCGCGCCACCTTCCGGACGTCGAACGACTCCCTCTGCTTCCCCGAACCGTCGACCACCCGCCAGGTGTGGCCCGAGGCCAGGACGAGTTCGTCGCGGCCGTCGCCGTCGACATCGGCGGCGTCCTCGATCCGGCCCGAGGGCCGCGGCAGTGAGTGCCACGGCTCGGAGCCCAGGCCCGGCGAGGAGCCGCCCCGCAGGATGTCGATCCGGTCGTGCCCGCCCACCCGGTCGTCGTCGCTGCGGACGGCGAGGTCATCGCAGCCGTCGCCGTTGACGTCCGCGGCCATCAGGTCGATGCCGAAACCTCCCTTGCGCACGCCGCCGTCGATGACGACCGGGGCCTCGGGCGCCCTGCCGTAACGGATGGTCACCTTGCCCTTGCGGTCGCGCGGTGCGAACTCGTCGTCCATGGGGACGCCGCTGTCGCCGAGGGCGATGTCGGGCCGTCCGTCGCCGTCGAAGTCGCCGACTGCGACGTTCTCGCCGCGCGGCAGCGGTGCGGGCCGCGCGGCGAGGCCGCTCGCGGTGTCCACTCCCCCGGCCAACAGCCGGAGCGCTTCCGGCGCTCCGGGTTTGTGCACCAGCAGGTCGGTGGCCCGGTCGCCCGTGACCTCCGCCGCGATCAGCCGAAGACCGGTGACGGCGTCGGCCGAGCTGCCGTAGGGGTCGGTGCGTTCGGTGATCCTCGCCGGTTTGCCGGTACGGGTGAACGGGCCCCGCAGCACCACGAGGTGACGCTCGTGCAGGCCGGTGCGGTAGGTGGCCAGGTCGACCCGACCGTCGCCGTCGAAGTCCCCGGCCACCGTCGGGTCCTCGTAGACGTCCTCGCCCTTGCTGATCCGTACCGGCTGGCCCTTGCCCATGTGCGGAAGCGGGATGCGCGCGGCTACGTGGCCGGGGTCCGGGCCGTGTGCGCCGCCCCACTGCACGTGGGCGCTGCCGCCCGCCACGAGGTCGAGATGGCCGTCGCCGTCCAGGTCGGCGACGGTCGGACCGCTCTCGCCGTCCGTCATCGAGTCGTGCTCGGGCAGGTCGAAGTCCGTGGGCGTGAACACCATGCGGTCGCCGGGCCTGGCGCCGTGCAGCAGGGCGATACGGCCGGTCTGGTAGACGTCACCGTTGCCGGCCGGGACACCGAGCGCCAGGTCCGGGCTGCCGTCGCCGTCGAGGTCGGGAGCAGGGGTGCCCGAGTTCTTCGCCTTCGCGGCCGACGCTTCGCAGGCGCTGTCCTGGATCCGCGGGTAACCCTCCTGGTGGCGGGCGCCCGTGGCGGTGCCCAGGACCAGAGCGGTGGCGAGGAGGGCGGTGCCCCGTCGCCACCACGGCCCGCGGCGCGGAGGTGCTGTCGGCTCGCATGTCATGGAGCCACTACAACGGATGCGCTCGCCCTGTTTCCAGTGCCGAGATCGCTCCGTTATGCCGACGCGTGGCTCTCTGAACTCCCCTCACCCGACGCGCTCTTTCAGCCGGGACACGTTCGCCGCTACGTCGCCGCGCGTGAGGTCGCTGCCGATACTGACCGAGAAGGCGCCCGCGGCGAGCCACTTGTCGGCGTCGTCCACGCTCACACCGCCCGTCGCCATGATCCGGGCGCCGGGCAGCACGGAGAGCACGGACCTCAGGTAGGCGATGCCTCCGACGTGCGCGGGGAACAGCTTGGCGACACCCCGGTCCGCCGCGATCCGCAGTTCGCTCGGGGTGAGTCCGCCCTCGACCAGGAGCCGGCCCGCGGCGTCGGCGACGGGACGTACCTCGGGCACCTGGAAAGGACTCACCAAGAAGTGCGCACCGGCCGCCAGGGCGCGTTCGGCGATCTCGGGCGAGGTGACGGTGCCGAGGCCGAGTGTCACCTCCGGGAACTCCTTCACCCAGGCCGTGACCAGGTCCTCCCAGCCGGGTGTGGTGGCGGTGAACTCGAAGGCGGTGAGTCCGCAGTTCACGAGGGTGCGGGCCACCGCGTCCGCGGTGTCGGCGTCGGCCTCGCGCACGGTCGGGGTGACGCGCGCGGCGCGCAGGGCGTCGATGACTTCGGCGTGCATGGTGGACTCCGGTCGGGTACGGGCTGTGGTCATGCCGGGGCCGCGATCTCGGCGAGGGCGTCCAGGGTCGACTCGGCGTCGGCCCCGCGGGCGCGCAGCACGATGGCGTCGCCGCAGCGGATGTTGAGTGTCATCAGCGACAGGACGCTGCGGGCGGGGACCTCGTGTCCGTCCTCCCGCGCGACGGTCACATCGGAGGTGGCGCGGGCGGCGGTCTGGGCGAATGCGGCGGCGGGGCGGGCATGCAGGCCGGCTTCCTCGGTGACCACCAGGCGGCGTTCGACGACGGTCATCGGTTGTTCTCTCCGTCCAGCAGTGCGGTCAGCCGGTCGACCAGCTGTTCCTCTTCCTCGGGGTTCATGGGGCGCGGGTCGATCGCGAGGCGTCCCGTCACGGCGTGATGGTCCCTCAAGTACACGCCGAACGTTGCGAGTTCGGCCGCGAGAGTCGCCGCGTCACGGCCCGCCGTATCGGGGTCCACGGTGAGTTCGGTGCGGTGGATGTCGCGTCCCGCCTCGTCGCTGACGACGCGGGTGGTGAGGCCCGGCAGGTCCGCGAGGCGCGCGGCGAGCTTCTCCATGCGCGGCCGGTGCCCGCCGCTCGGGGCGTTGCCGTACTCGCGCAGGGCCTGCACGAGGCCGAAGAGGGTCTCCTTGCCGACCTTCATCGGGCGGGCGATGCCGCCGTATTGGGCCCGGCACGCCGCCATGTGCGCGGAGCTGCCGCAGATCATCCCGGAGGTGGGTCCGCCGACGGCCTTGCCGCCGCTGTAGATCACGAGGTCGGCGCCGGTGGCGGGCCAGCGGCGCAGTTCGCCCTCGGCCGCGGCGTCGACGACGACCGGGAGGTCGTGGGCGCGGGCCACCTCGATGGTCTCCGGCAGGGACACCATGCCCTTCTGCACGGCGTGGTGGGACTGGACGTACAGCAGGGCCGCGGTGCGCGGGCCGATCGCGCCGGCCAGGTGGTCGGCGCTCACCTTGTTCGCGGAGCCGACCTCGACGGGGCGGCCGCCGCCGAGCGCGACCATCTGCCGTAGGGGCGCGCCGAAGTGGACGGAGTGGCCGCGCGGCAGGATCACCTCGCAGGGGGCGTCGCCCGCGTCGGGCAGGGTTTCGATGCGGGACAGGTCGGTGCCGGCGATGACGGCGGCGACCGCGATGGCGATGCCGGAGGCGGCGCCGGTGGTGGGGCAGCCGTCCTCGGTGCCGGTGGCGCGGCCGATCTCGCGGCCGACGGCGGCCATCAGGTCGTCCATGACAACGTGGTGGCGGGCGGCCTGGCCCATCGCGGCGACGACGCCGTCGCTGAGGACGCTGCCGCCGAGGGCCGTCATCTTGCCGCTGGCGTTGATGGCGGGTGGTGTGCCGAGGTCGTGGTGGAGAGAGTGCACGGTACGTCCTAAGGGCAGGGGTGGGGTCACTTGCCGGGGATCGGGAAGAAGAGGCCCGCGAGCATCGCGCCGATGATGGCTCCGCCGGTCAGCGGCTTCTTCCACTTGTAGAAGAGGGCGGCGCCGATGGTCGAGCCGATGCCGACGGGCAGCGACGCGGTGGCGGCGGAGATGATGACGAGCGGACCCAGATAGCGTCCGGCGGAGTTGCCCGCGCCCATCATCACGTCGGCGCCGAAGGTGGAGGTGCCGCCCGTCGAGTTCACGGTGGCGCGCCGGATCGCGAGGATCGCCACCCCGATGACGGCACCGAGGAGGGCGCCCACCGGGATGGCGAGCCAGAAGTGTTCGAGCGGGGCGGTGAATCCGGCGCCGAGCAGCATGGCGGGGATGCCGATGCCGACGCCGGTCTGGAGGGAGCCGCCGATGTCGAGGATGCCCACCATGGGTCCCTCGATGACGCGGGCGAACAGGAAGCCGGCGCCGAAGGCGGCCGCGGCGCCGTAACTGCCGTTCTCCATACCGGCCTTGAGCATGGAGGCGACCGCGACGTCGCTGAACACGCCGGTCCCGTACGTGTAGTAGAGCTGCGTGCCGGTGAAGATGCCGGCGGCCAGGCAGGCGACGAAGACGGGGAAGGCCCATTCGGAGAGCCAGAAGCTGCCCTCGCCCGGCACCTTGGTCAGGAAGCCGCCCTTGGCCCGCTGTTCGCCGGAACCGGAGCCGGAGCCGGAGTTCTGCGCCGGTATGCCACCCGTGGCGGAGGTTGATGTGTCGGTCATGTCGGTGCCTGCCTCACTCGGGCTTGGTGCCGGTCACGTCGTGGAGGTGCGTGAGCCAGTGCGGGATGTCGACGTTCAGCTGCTGGAGCAGGGTGAGGTCGGCCCCGCGCAGGAAGGTGCTGGCGGCGAAGAGCGTGAGCACCACGGCGGCGAGGGACTTGGTGACCTTCGTCCAGCCCAGGTCGTCGACGCCCTTGCCGATGACGATGCCGAGCACGATGCCGGGCACGGCGTTGCCCATCACGAGGTGGCCGAGGCCGCCGAGGACGGTGCCCCAGGCGCCAGCGCGCCGACCCGCGTCGACGGCGGCCATCCAGAAGATGATCGGCATCACGGGGTTGATCAGCCACTCCGAGGCGGGCCCCAGCACCTTGGCCGCGACCTCCTGCAGGGAGTGCGGGATCGAGGCGGCGGTGGTGTTGAGGAGGGTGACCAGGACCATGCCGACGGCCGTGCCGGTGATGGCCATGCGCCGCGGGTTGTGCAGGGTCTCGGCGAGCCTGCGGTTCTTGATCATCGCGACCGACGCGGTCCAGTGCGGCACGATGCGGTGGTCCACGTCGGAGGTGAGCGCACCGGTCCCCACCGCGCTCGACCAGGCGTTGAACAAAAACCCGAGCCCGAAGGAGAAGTGCGCGACCGGGTCGTTCTGACAGGCGTTCAGCTCGCCGAGCGTACGGAAGGCGCCCATGCCCTGGACCTTCGGCGCGTGGAACATGCGGGCCACGCCCGCGGAGGCGCCGAAGCCGATGAGTCCGCCGATGACGAGGGACTCCAGCAGGACGGTGAGGGTCTCGTTCATCGGGTCACCTCATGTGCAGGGCGTGCTGGACCGGCGAGAGCCGCTCCTCGCGCACCGTGAAGTCGACGGTTTCCAGGTCGAGCGAGGCCACCTGCACCTCGACGCGCAGGGTGAGTTCGAAGCGCTGCCGGGTGCGGGGGAAGAGAAGCCCGAGGAAGCGTTCCGTCCAGCGGTGTTCCACGGCCGCGACGACCTCGAGTTCGAGGGGCTCCACGCGGAAGCACACGCCGTCGGTCACCTTGTCGACGGAGGACTGCACCTGGCCGATGGCGGTGGCGAACGCCTTGTCCCTGGTGGGCCCGGAGCCGGTGAGCCGCAGGGTGTGGCGGGTCTGCTTCACGAGGCGTCTTCCCCCAGCTTCTTGAGGAGCGCCTGGGTGACCTTGAAGCCCAGTTCCTCGCTGTCGAGGAAGCCGAAGCCGAGGACGGTGCGACCCTGTTCCACTGCGGTCACCCCGGCCTGCGCCGAGCGCATCCCGAACTCGATGTCGTGGCCGTACTTGGCCTTGGCGGTGACCGCTCCCGCGCCACCGCTGCCGCAGAAGGAGATGCCGAGCGCGGCGCCCTCCGCGGCCATCACGTCGCCGACCTTCATGTCGGCGCCGGGGCCGGCGATGAGGACGGGTTCGCCGCCCGCCGCGCGTACGCCGTCGGCGACGGCCTGGCCCTTGCCGAGCCGGTGTCCGATCACGATCTTGACTGTCATGGCGGTGCTCCTTGGTGGGTGGGGTCAGGCCTGAGGGGTGGACTGGTGCTGGAGCTGTGCCGCCGCCTCGAAGTGCAGGGCGAGCAGCAGGACTTCGGTGTCTCCCGCGAGGAATTCGCGCGGGGCGCAGTAGGTGTCGATGAGGGTGCGGGCGGACGCGATGCGTTCGGCGCGCAGTTCGGAGGCCAGTTCCGGGTCGAGCGGGTCGAGGTGTTCGACGGTGCGCACCCGGCGGACGAAGGCGAGCGCGTGCACGGCGAGGGCGAGCACCCGTGTCTCGTCGAAGACGATCCCGGCGACCTGCGCGTGGGCCAGCGCGATCGGCAGGAACTCCGCCAGGTCGGCCCGGTCCTCGTCGGTGACGGGCTGCGTGGTGTCCTGGACGGCCGTCGCGAGCCGTTCGATCAGGGGCGTGCTCATTCACGGGCCTCTCGGTGGTTCGGTGGAGCGGTCGGTGGGTGGGACTCAGCCGGTGGAGGTCCCGGGGGTGTGGAGACGTCCGGCGCGCACCGTCCGGACCGCCTCCAGCTGGGTGTGGGCGGTACGTGTGTCGCCGTCGGCGTCGGTCAGTACGGCGGTGCGCTCGACGAGGCGCAGCAGCGTCAGATCGGCGGCGCCACCGACGCGCAGAGTGCCCAACTCATCCTCAAGCCCGAGGACTTGGGCGGGGTGCAGCGTCGCGCACCGGATCGCCTGGTGCGTGTCGAGGCCGAGCGCGAGCAGCTTGTTGAGCGTGGTGACGAGCGAGTGGACCGGCCCCTCGACATTGCCGACGTGTACGTCGGTACTGATGGTGTGCGGGGTGAAGCCCGCGGCGAGGGCCCGTTCGGCGGTGGCGAAGTTGAGGCTCGCGCTGCCGTGACCGACATCGAGCCGCACCCCGCGCGCCACGGCCCGGCGCGCGGCGCCCTCGCTGCCGAACAGGCCGCCGGGCTTGCCGTGGAAGGCGTGCGTGACGACGTCGCCCTCGCCGAGCAGGTCCAGTACGTCGGCGAGGCGCGGCGGTTCGTTGCCGACGTGCACCATGACCGGCCGGCCCACGCGCGCGGCGACCCGCTTCGCGGCCCGCAGAGGTTCGAGGCCGCTGTCGCCGAGGACCGAGGAGCTCATCCGCACCTTGATGCCTCGCACCCGGTCGGGGTGCTCGCGCAGCAGCTTCTCGGTGGCCGCCTCGTCGATGTCGCCGGGGCCGCCCGCGAGTTCGGTGCGGCCGTGGACGAGGCCGTGCCGGGAGATGTTGAGCCAGCTCAGGACGCGGGTCGCGGCAACGTTGACAACGTTGCCTGCGAAGTCGTCCCAGTGGTCGCTGCCGCAACTGCCCGCGTCCACCACGGTGGTGACACCCTGCTCGACGCCGACCGTGTCGGCAGGCACACCGAGCGAGGTGCGGGGCGCGTAGACATGCGAGTGGAGGTCGATCAGGCCGGGTGCCACGAGCAGCCCCGTCGCGTCGACGCGCGCCTGTCCGGCCAGCGTGCCGGGCTCCCCGATCGCGGCGATGCGGCCGCCCTGCACGGCGAGGTCACCGGCGAAGGGCGCCGGGCTCAGGGGGTCGGCCAACAGCCCACCGGAGACGACGAGATCGAATCGTTGCGGACCTGCGGAAGGAGCTGCGTGCACAGCCATGGACGGCGACCTTTCCCCGGCATGAAAGTGGTGCGTGCGACGACGGGCGCAGCGGAGCGCGGCTGGGCACACCGCTGCTGGACACTCGAGTCGAGGACCCGAGTACGTTCCGTGGAGTAGAATGGCGTTCCGCTCGGCGGATCGAGTGGAAACATAGCCCGCGTCTCCTCGGAGGGTCAATGGAAGCGAGCAAGCCCGCGAATTCCGTCGTGAAGGCGCTTCGTGTACTGCACGCGGTGGCGCGTGCGGACGGACCGCACCGGCTCGGCGACATCGCGGAGCGCTCCGGCGTCTCCAAGGCCAGCACGCACCGGGTCCTCGCCACGCTCGTCGAGGAGGGGTACGCCGCCGCCGACGGCGAGGGCCGCTACGGCTGCGGCAACCAATTGCGTACGATGGCCGCGCAGGTGCTGGCGGACGACGCGGTCGGCATCGACGCCGTGCTGCGCGCGCTGCAGCAACGCCTGGGCCAGGCCGTGCACTTGGCGGTGCCGAGCGGGGACCACGCGACGTACACGCACAAGGTCGACCCGGGCCACGCCTACCGCATCGCCACCGACGTCGGGGCGCCACTGCCGCTGCACGCGACCGCCGCGGGAAAGGCGCTGCTGGCCCATCTTCCTCCCGAGGAGGCCGCTGCCGTCCTCGACCGCACCGGCCTGCCCGCCCGCACCCCCCACACGCACACCGATCGGACCGGTCTCATCAAGGAGTTGGCCGCGATCCGCGATGCCGGGTACGCCACCGACTACGAGGAGGCGGACGCTTCGATCTGCTCGATCGCGGCCCCGGTCCTCGACGCGGACGGCACACCGGTCGGCGCCGTCTCGGTCTCCTCGCTCACCTTCCTCGTCACCGAGGAGCAGCTGGCCGGGTTCGCTCCAGCGGTGCGGCAGGCGGCAGAGGACGTGTCCCGCCGCCTGTGACCACGTCCCCGATGACACACCAAGGCCCCTTCACACCAGGTGTGAAGGGGCCCGTCCCGGTGGTGTCGCCACCCGGTGTCACGGCGGGAGTCAGGCGGCGCACCCGCACTGACCGCAACATCCCAGCCAGCGGCGCAGGGTGGCGTGCACGGCGTCCGGGAGCGCGCTGAGCTGGTCGATCGCTTCCGTGTCGCCGGGCGAGGGGGCGATGCCCGACGCGGTGAGGACGGCGTTCAGTTCGAGGCGGCGCATGTCCTTCGGGTCGATCCGGGAGGGCAGGCGGTGCGCCGGGTTCGGCGGGGCCAGCAGCCAGTCGTCGGCCCAGTCGATGGCGCGGATCTGCTCTTCGTCCAGCCCGGTCGTGATGGTGTGCATGCCGGCCTCCTTCGTGGCGTACGCCGTTGTCTCGAAGGCAGAGAGCACCGGGGACCGTGCGCCGGTTGCGGCCGGGGCCGAGGATCACACGAAGGGCGCAATACGCGGGTTATCACGCATTCCCGGCCTCCCCGGGTCGCCCCCTCTCGTCGAGGAACAGCTCCAACTCCCGGTCCATCGCGCCCTGGTCGGCCTCCGCGCCGAACGGGACGAGGGCGTGGCTGCGCTCCAGATAGGTGAGCAGCGCCCGGTGCCCCATCACGAAGCGGACGGGTTCGCCAGCGCGTGCGTCGCGGATCTCGATCTCCACGCCGAGGGGCTCGCCCTCCTGCGCCACGGGCCGCACCGTCACGTCGCCGATACCGGCCGCGCCGCTGAGACCGGCGGAGAGCAGATCGCGGGACAGCACCCAACTCCCGCCGCGCGCCTGCCCTTTGGGAACGACCATCCGGACGACCAGGGGGTCGTCCGCGGTGTACTGCAACTGGACCTCGCACGCGAGCCGCTCGCCGTCCGGGTAGGCGATGACTCCCGCCGCCAGCGCCTCCAGGCGCCCATACGTGTGCCGTTCGTCAGGGCTCACCCTGACCCACCTCATCCCTGCTGTCGCACCTGCGCGGGAGCACTCATCACTCCTTGCCCCGCACCCGGCGGCACTGCCGGACACGTGGGTCGCCCGGCCCATCACCGCTCCCGCCGGACTGTGCTGTGTCGCCCGACAAGGGCGACATTCCAAACCTTAGGCCAAGGGGCATACAACCCGTGGCATATGCGTGAATGACCCGACGGCCTTCACAACCAGTTCGACGCGAGGGGCGGGCACCGCAGGAACGTTCGATCACACCACTCCCCCGCGGCGTCGATCAGACGTCGTCCTCCGCACCGGGCAGGTGGGTGTCACCGTCCGACCAGTGGTTGATCCAGCCACAAGCGCCGCACGCATAGCGGCCGTTGATGCCCGCCACCACGGTTCCGCAGCCACCGCACTGCTTCTCGGTGACCTGCTGCCCGGAGAGAAAGGCGGCAGCGGCCACTGCCGTCTCCACGTTCTGGTCATGCGACACGTCCATGAGCCGCCCCTACCCAGCTTGCACCGGCTCAACATCCCTGGGGCACATTCTGTTCGGTACTACTTACCGTCCGGTATACGTGGACGACACACGCGTCCACTGTCGAGCCCTGGGAGGCCCCATGCCCACGTCCGCCCGGATCCACGCCGGATCCGTCGTCGAGGACTTCACCCTGCCCGACGAGACGGGGGCGCCCACCTCGCTGTCGTCCCTGCTCTCCGAGGGGCCGGTCGTGCTCTTCTTCTACCCGGCCGCGCTCACCCCCGGCTGCACCGCGGAGGCCTGCCACTTCCGGGATCTGGCGGCGGAGTTCGCGGCGGTCGGCGCGCGCCCGGTGGGGATCAGCTCCGACGCCGTCGAGCGTCAGCGGGAGTTCACGCAGCGGCACACGCTCGGGTTTCCGCTGCTGTCCGACCCGGAGGGCGAGGTGCGCGGCCGGTTCGGGGTGGCGCGCGGCTTCGGCCCGTTGCCGACCAAGCGCGCCACGTTCGTGATCGGCACCGATCGGCAGGTGCTCGAGGTGGTCCGCAGCGAGTTCAGGATGAGCGCGCATGCGGACCGGGCTCTCGAGGTGTTGCGTACGAAGGCGGGTTGAGGAACCGTCTGCCCGGCGTCCGGAGCCGCCGGGCAGGCGCGAAGTTCGACACCAGCCTCTAACGCCGTCCGCGCACCAGCAGGTACACGAAGTACGGCGTGCCGACGACGGCCGTCATCAGGCCCGCGCCCAGCTGCGCCGGGGCGATCACGGAGCGGCCCAGCAGGTCCGCGAGACAGACCAGGGCCGCGCCCAGGAGCATCGCGACGGGCACGACGCGCACGTGCCTGCGCCCGACCAGGGCGCGGGCAGCGTGCGGCGCGACGAGGCCCACGAAGCCGATCGTGCCCGCGGCGGCGACGGCCGTGGCGCTGAGCAGCACGCTGAGCACCAGGAAGCCGAGGCGACCGCGCGCGAGGTCGAGGCCGAGGAGGCGGGGCGTGTCCCCGTCGAGGGAGACGAGGTCGAGCTCCTTGCGCCGGGCGACCGCGATGACGGCGCCGACGACGAGCACGGCCGCGACCGGCAGTACGTCCGGGAAGCTGCGCCCGTACGTCGAACCGGACAGCCACACCAGGGCCTTGGTCGCGCTGAACCGGTCGGTGAGCACGATCAGGAGACTGATCAGGGCCGCCGTCCCCGACGCCGTGCCGATGCCGATCAGGACGAGCCGGCTCTGCTGGAATCCGCCCTTGGCGGCGAGGCCGAAGACGATCGCGGAGGTGACGCCCGCGCCCGCGAACGCCGCCGCGGCGATGGTCCACGAACCGGCGCCGGGCACCGTGGTGACCAGCAGGACCGCGCCGAGCGCGGCGCCGCCGGAGACGCCGAGGACGCCGGGTTCCGCGAGCGGGTTGCGGGTCACGGACTGCACGAGGGTGCCGGACAGGGCGAGCGCCGCGCCTGCGCACAGCGCGGCCAGGACGCGCGGCACCCGGGTGTCGAGGACGAACGTGATGGCCTGACCGGCCTGTCCGCCCGCCCAGTTGACGACGTCGCCGAGGAGCAGGGCGCTGTCGCCGAGGAGGACGCCCGCGACGGCCGTGCCGATCAGCACTGCCGCCAGGCCGGCCACGGTGACCGCGAACACCTTGCGGTTCGGGATGCGCAGCCGGTCGGGGGGCGCTGCGGCCTCCCCGTCGCGCAGCCGCAGCGCCATCACGACCAGGAACACCGCGCCGACGACGCTGGTGACCACGCCCGTCGGCACGGTGACCGCGACCTGGGCGGAGGTCACGGCGCGCAGCAGCAGGTCGGAGCCGAGCACGAGGGCGGCGCCGACGAGGCCCGCGACGGGGATGCGCACCCGGTGCCGTACGAGCGAACGCACGCGGCGGGCCACCGGCCTGACCAGGGCCGGGGCGCACAGGCCCACGAAGCCGATCGGTCCGGCCAGGGTGACGGCGGCCGCCGAGAGGAGCGCGGCGAGCACGACGGCGGTGACGCGGGTGCCGCGCACCGGGATGCCGAGGCCGCGCGCCGCGTCGTCCCCGAGGGCGAGACCGTCGACGCGGCGGGCGAGCAGCACGAGGCCGAGGAGCGCGACGACCACGAGGGGCGCCATGCGGGCCACACCGGCGAAACCGTTCTGGGCGATGCTGCCCTGGTTCCACTGGTAGAGGCCCTCGGTCTGTTCGGGGAAGAGCAGGATCAGCGACTCGGTGACGGCGTTGAGGCCGAGGGCGAGGGCGCTGCCCGCGAGGACCAGGCGGACGGTGGTGGCGCCGCGTCCGGCGAGGCCGAGCACGACGGCCGCCGCGGCGAGTCCGCCGACAAGGGCGACGGCGGAGGACGCGAACACGGAGGCGGTCGCGCCGGTGGCCGCGAGCACGCCGAGCGCCAGGTACGAACCGGCGTTGACGGCGAGGGTGTCGGGCGAGGCGAGCACGTTGCGGCTCACGGCCTGCAGCACGGCGCCGGCCGCGCCGAGCGCCACGCCGACGAGCAGTCCGGCCACCATGCGCGGCAGCCGGGAGGCGACGACGACGGAGGCGTCGCCCGCCTCGGCCTGCCCGGTGAGGGCCTGCCACACCTGCCGGGCGCCGACGTCGGCCGTGCCGTAGGTGATGTCGACGACGGCGAGCACGGCCACGAGCAGCGCGAGCCCGGCCGTCACCCCGACGGCGCCGAAGGACGGCGCCGTCAGAGTGCGGGGAGGTGCGGTGACGGCCACGTGCCTACTTCTTCGTCAGGGCGGCGACGACGCCGTCGATGTAGTGCTCCATCGACTTCGGTCCGCCGAACAGCCAGGTGCCGTCGGGCAGTCGGTGCACGTCGCCGGCCTTCACGAAGGGCAGCGACGTCCACACGGAGTTGTCGGCGAGGTCCTTGGTGAAGACGTCGGAGCCGCCGGCCTTCTTGTTGCCGATGTACGTGAACTGCACGTCGTCGCCGAGCCCGGTGAGGCCCTCGACGTCGGTGGTGGCCAGGCCGTAGTCCTTGTCGCCCTTGACCTTCCAGGCGTTCTTCAGGCCGAGGTCCTCGTTGACGGAGCCGAGCAGCGAGGTGTTGGTGAAGGCGCGCACGGAGACCTGGTTGGAGGCGGAGTAGCCGTCGGCGGTGGCGATCCTCGAGCCGTCGGCGCCCGCGTCCTTGAGCGCCTTCTTGCCCTCGGCGAGCTTCGACTCGTACGCCTTCTTGGCGGCCTTGGCCTCGTCCTGCTTGCCGGTGGCCTTCGCGATGGTGTCGAGGGTCTCGAACATCGTGCCGACCTGGTCCGCGCCGTCGGCCGACTTGACCGTGAGGACCGGGGCGATCTTCTTCATCTGCTTGATCGCGGACGCCGACAGGTCGTTCGTGGCGATGATGAGGTCCGGGGTGAGGCCCGCGATGCTGTCCATGCTGGGCTCGCCCCGAGTACCGATGTCCTTGGGCGAGTTGGTGAGCGGCGCGGCGGTGTCCCAGGCCTTGTAGCCCTTGACGTCGGCGACACCGGCGGGGTCGACGCCGAGCGTGACGAGGGACTCGACGACGTTCCACTCGGTGCCGACGACCTTGGTGGCCGGGCCGTCCAGGCTCACCTTGGAGCCGTCCGCACCGGTCAGGGTGATCTTCTCGGCCGTGATGTCGGGATCCGTCTGAGCGGGCTCGGACGTGCCACAGGCGGAGAGGACGAGGGCCGCTGCGGCGGCCGATGCGGCGACGATCAGGGGGCGTCTCATGAGGTGCTCTGGAGCCTTTCGCTTCTGCTGTGGTGACGGCCTATCGCGCGGGTGCGCAGCCGTCCGGTGAAGGGGTCGGTGTCGACATCGACGCGGATGCCGTACGTCTCGGTGAGGCGCTCGGAGCGCAGTACGTCCTCGGGGGCGCCGTCGGCGATGACGCGGCCGTCGCTGAGCAGCGCGATCCGGTCGGCGACGGCTGCGGCCTGGTCGAGGTCGTGCAGGACGACGCCGACGGCGATGCCGCCGTCGTCCGCCAGGTCCCGCATGAGGTCGAGGAGTTCGATCTGGTAGCGCAGGTCGAGGTAGGTGGTCGGCTCGTCGAGGAGGAGCACGCCGGTCTGCTGGGCGAGGCAGCTCGCCAGCCACACGCGCTGCAACTGCCCGCCGGAGAGCTGGTCGACACCCCGGTCCGCGAGTGTCTCCACACCGGTCATCGCCAGGACCCGCGCGACGACCTCGGCGCCGTCGGCGTCGGCCTGCCCCCACCGTCCGCGGTAGGGGTAGCGGCCGAACTCGACGACGTCGCGCACGGTGAGCCCGCCCGGCGTGGGCCGGCTCTGCGTCAACAGGGCGACGCGGCGGGCGAACTGGCGGGCGGTGAGGTCGAAGCCGTCGGCGGCGTCGGAGGTGCCCGCGTCGAGGCTCAGCGTGCCGTGCCGGGGCTTCTGCAGCCGTGCGATGGTCCGCAACAGCGTGGACTTGCCGCTGCCGTTCGGACCGACGAGAGCGGTCACTTCACCGGGCTTGAGGACGAGGGCCGCGTCGTGCACGACGTCGACTCCGTCGTACGACACGGTCACATGCTCGGCCGACAGTTCGTGACCGCGCGGACGAGGGGCGCTACCTGCGCGTTCACCAGATCTCACGTGCTGAAGGTTAGCCTAACCTTACCCATCGGGGAACCCCGGGGGCCGCCTCCCCGACCCGGGCCGATCATGAATGGATCTCGCATGCGGGGTAGTCGGACAGTGCAGCTCATCAGCTCGAAGTCCGAAGGGAGACACGCACCATGGCTCTGCGGAGCAACCCGAAGTACACCGTCCCCGGTCTCGACGTGACCGAGGCGGGCGAGCTCATCGACATCCTGCAGCTGCGCCTGCACGCGCTCAACGATCTGCACCTCACGCTCAAGCACATCCACTGGAACGTCGTCGGACCGCACTTCATCGCCGTGCACGAGATGGTCGACCCGCAGGTCGACAAGGTCCGCGCGATGGCGGACGACGTGGCGGAGCGCGCCGCGGCGCTCGGCGGCGTCAGCCACGGCACACCGGGCGT
The DNA here is from genome assembly GCF_054871485.1 of Streptomyces sp. UC4497. Classification (NCBI taxonomy): domain Bacteria; kingdom Bacillati; phylum Actinomycetota; class Actinomycetes; order Kitasatosporales; family Streptomycetaceae; genus Streptomyces; species Streptomyces sp. UC4497. The sequence continues at coordinate 84,833 of NZ_JBTYHB010000013.1, forward strand.
GCTCGTCGCCGCGCGTACTTGGGAGGACTACAGCGTCGGCCGGGCGGACGCGATCGCCCATCTCGGCGCCCTCGACGTCGTCTACACAGGCCTGATCGAGGATGTCCGCAAGGCGGTCGAGCAGACCGGCAGGATCGACCTCGCCACCCAGGACCTGCTGATCGGACAGCTGCGCGAGCTCGAGAAGTTCCAGTGGTTCGTCCGCGCCCACCTCGAGACGGCGGGCGGCGCCCTGCGTACCGGCGACGCCGACACCGAGACGGAGGCGGCACACCAGGCCGTACGGTGAGGCCCACGGGCCCGATCGTGTGACTGCGCCCCGCCGGTGCACCCCGCGCACCACCCGGTGTGCCTACCGTGGGAGTTCGTCCATTGTTGAGTCGACGCGGCACAGCGCGGCGTCGACCGTGAGGAGCTCTCATGCCCGACGATTCCCTGTCCGACGAAGAGCCGCAGCGCACACGGAAGTTGGGCGTCGAGATGCGGCAGGTGTCGCTGGACGACGGCAGCGTGATGACGATCGTGTGCGACGCGGGCCTGTCCGAGGCGGATGTGCGCTCGCGCGCCACACGGATCGCGGAGGACAACCGACGGCAGTAGCGGGCCCGCCGTCTTCTTGAGCAGCGGGCCCGCCGTCTTCTCGTGCAGCGAGCTCGCCGCCTTCTTGCCTCAGAGGCAAGCAAAATGCCAGGGCTTCAACATTCTGTTTATGATCACCGGGCCCCCGCTTCCCCTGCCCGGAGATCGCATGTCCACGCCCCCGTCCGCCGTCCCCCGCCCCCATCCGCTGCACGCCCTGCGGGCCACCGTCTTCGCGATCGGCGCCCTGCTGGTGCTCGTCGGCGTCGGTGTGCTGCTGCGGCAGCCGCTCCTGATACCCCCGCTCGCCGCGAGCGCCGCCCTGGTGCACGGCGCGCCCGGGCTGCCGATCTCGCAGCCGCGCAATCTCGTCGGGGGCCAGCTGATCTCCGCCGCCATCGGGTTCGGGACGCTCGCGGTGACGGGGAGCAACGGATGGGGCGCGGCCGTCGCCGCCGGGCTCTCGCTGGGGGCGATGATGCTCACGCACCTCTCCCACTCCCCCGCGGCCGCCACCTCGGTGATCGTCGTGCTGCAGGCCCCGCACCCCGTCCCCTTTCTCGCCCTGCTGACCCTCGGCACCGCCCTGCTGGTCCTGATCGGGCTGCTGCCGGGCCGGATCGGCGGACACCCGGTCCGCTACCCGTTGAACTGGTGACCGCGCGTCCATAGCTGCTAGTGTTCTTGGACCTTTCGCCTCTTGAGGAGAACGAACATGGCGGTGGACGACGACATCTCCGGGTGATCACCCGGCTCTGACAGGCCAGTGGCCGGTGCGCTGACGCACCGCCTCGGTGGCCTCACAGTCGTCCCCTTTTCCTGTTCCGGGCAGCCGTATCGGCCTGCCCGTCTCCCACGTGAGGTCTGCTTCCGTGTCCGACGCTTCCGTCGTCTGCTCGAACCTGTCCTTCTCCTGGCCCGACGACACCCCGGTGTTCGACGGCCTGTCCTTCTCCGTGCCGTCCGGCCGCACCGGGCTCGTGGCCCCGAACGGCGCGGGCAAGAGCACCCTTCTCAAGTTGATCGCCGGTGAGCTGAGGCCCACCGGCGGCTCGGTGACCGTGCACGGTGTGCTCGGGCATCTCCCCCAGAACCTGCCGCTGGCCGGCTCGCTCACCGTGGCCGAGGTGCTCGGTGTCGCCGAGATCGTGCGGGCCCTGGACGCCGTCGAGTCGGGGGACGTGAGCGAGGAGCACTTCACCGTCATCGGCGACGACTGGGACATCGAGGAGCGCACCCGCGCCGAACTCGACTCCCTCGGCCTCGGCGCCCTCGGCCTCGACCGGCGCCTCGACACGCTCAGCGGCGGGCAGATCGTCTCCCTGGGCCTCGCCGCCCAGCTGCTGCGCAGGCCCGATGTGCTGCTCCTCGACGAGCCGACCAACAACCTCGACCTCGACGCCCGCCGCCACCTCTACGACGTGCTGGAGCGCTGGAACGGCTGCCTGCTGCTCGTCAGTCACGACCGCGCGCTCCTGGACCGGATGGAGCGGATCGCCGAACTCCACCACGGCGAACTGCGCTGGTACGGAGGCAACTTCACCGCGTACGAGGAGGCGGTGGGCGCGGAGCAGGAGGTCGCCGAGAAGAACGTCCGCAACGCCGAGCAGGAGGTGAAGCGCGAGAAGCGGGAGATGCAGCAGGCCCGCGAGCGCGCCGAGCGCCGCGCGAGCAACGCCGCGCGCAACCTGAAGAGCGCCGGACTGCCCAAGATCTTCGCCGGGAACATGAAGCGCGGCGCCCAGGAGTCCGCGGGCCGGGCCGGGCAGACGCACGCGGCCCGCGTCGGAGAGGCCAAGGCGCGCCTCGACGAGGCGGAGCGCGCCGTGCGCGACGATCCGCGCCTCGTCCTCGATCTTCCCGACACCAAGGTGCCCGCGGGCCGCACCCTCGTCCTCGCCGAGCACGCGCAGGTCCGCCGGGGCGAGCAGGACCTGTTCGCCGACGGGGGCGTCGACTTCTCGGTGCGAGGTCCTGAGCGCATCGCGCTGACGGGCCCCAACGGGGCGGGAAAGACCACCCTGTTGCGGCTTGTGAGCGGCGATCTCCAGCCGAGCGGCGGCAGCGTGAAGCGGGCCGACGGCCGGATCGCCTATCTGTCGCAGCGTCTGGACCTGCTCGACCCCGAGCGCACCGTCGCGGAGAACTTCGCCGCGTTCGCGCCGGGGCGCCCCGAGGCGGAGCGGATGAATCTGCTGGCCCGCTTCCTGTTCCGCGGCCCGCGCGCCCAGCTGCCGGTCGGGGTGCTCTCCGGCGGGGAGCTGCTGCGGGCCACCCTGGCCTGCGTGCTGTGCGCGGAGCCGGCCCCGCAGCTGCTGCTCCTCGACGAGCCGACGAACAACCTCGACCTGGTCGGCGTCGGCCAGCTGGAGAGCGCGCTCGCCTCCTACCAGGGCGCGTTCATGGTGGTCAGCCACGACGAGCGGTTCCTCGCGCGGATCGGCGTGGAGCGCGGGCTGCGGCTCGCGGGCGGCGGGCTGACCGAGGTGGGGGCGCCCGAGATGTGATCCGCCGGCGTGACGACATGGCCCGTCCCGAGGCGTACGCCCGGCGGGCCCCACGGCTTCACGTCGAACGGAACACACCTCATGCCCCAGCACGCCCTCATCGCCCACGAACTGACCCGCACCCTCGGCACCCGTCGTGTCCTCGACGGTGTGTCACTCACCGCCGCTCCGGGCCGCCGCATCGGCCTGATCGGCGAGAACGGGGTCGGCAAGTCGACTCTGCTGCGCCTTCTCGCCGGCGTCGACACGCCCGATTCGGGCAGTGTCGTCCGGCCGCCCGACCTCGGCTTCCTCCAGCAGGAGGCGCCGTACGACGCCACGACGACGATCGCGGACGTGCTGGACGACGCACTGCGCGAGACCCGGGCCGAACTCGCCGAGCTCGACCGGCTCGGCGATCGGCTCGCCCAGACCCCGGAGGACTCCGCCACCTACGCCGAACTGCTCGACACCTATGGCCAGTTGCTCGAGCGCGCCCGGGAGCACGAGGCGTGGGACGCGGACCGGCGTGCCGAGATCACCCTCGCCGGTCTCGGCCTCGGGGCGTTCGCGCACACCCGCACCCTGGGTTCGCTCTCCGGCGGCCAGCGCGGACGGCTCGCCCTGGCCGCGCTGCTCGTGCGCCGTCCCACCGCGCTGCTGCTCGACGAGCCGACGAACCATCTCGACGACGACGCCGCCCTGTTCGTGGAGGAACAGGTGCGGGCGCTGCCGGGCGTGGTCGTCCTCGCCAGCCACGACCGGGCGTTCCTCGACGCCGTCTGCACGGACCTCGTCGACCTCGATCCGGCGGTGGACGGTCCCGTGCGGTTCGGCGGCAACTACAGCGCCTACCGCGCGGAGAAGCGGGCCGAGCGGGAGCGGTGGGAGCGGCGGTTCGCCGAGGAGCAGGAGGAATTGGCGGAGCTGCGGCACTCGGCCGGTGTCTCGGCGCGCCGCGTCGCACCCGACCGCGGGCCGCGCGACAACGAGAAGATGGGCTACGGCAAGCGCGCCAACCGGGTGCAGAGCCAGATCTCACGCCGGGTCCGCAATGCCACCCGCCGCCTCGAGGAACTGGAACGCACACAGGTCGCCGCGCCCCCGCCGCCGTTGCGCTTTCGGCCCGACCGCCTCGCCGACATGTCCGCCGCTGACATGTCGGTCGAAGACATCGACGAGCCGCTCGTGTCCCTGCGGGCGGTCGATGTCCCCGGGCGGCTCACCCTGGGCCGGCTCGACGTGACACCCGAGGACCGCCTGCTGGTCACCGGCGCCAACGGCACCGGGAAGTCGACCCTGTTGGCGGTTCTCGCCGGGCAGCTGACGGCGCGGGGCGACACACACCGACGCCCGGGCCTGTCGGTGGGGCTGCTCGCGCAGGACTCCGTGTTCGCGCGGCCCGAGCGCACCGCCCGGGACACGTACGCGCAGGAACTCGGGTTCGCGCGCGCCGAGGCGATGCCGCTGGCCGGGCTCGGCCTGCTGCGCCCGGCCGACCTCGACCAGCCCGTGGGGCAGCTCTCGGTCGGCCAGCGGCGCCGGCTCGCGCTCGCGCTGCTCGTGGCGAATCCGCCGGAGCTGCTGCTGCTCGACGAGCCGACGAACCATCTGTCCCCCACGCTGTGCGACGAGTTGGAGGACGCGCTGGGCGCGGGCCCCGGCGCCATCGTCGTCGCCTGCCACGACCGCTGGCTGCGCGAGCGCTGGAAGGGCCGGGAGATCCGGCTCCGGCGGGAGACTCGCGAGGACTGAGCGCGCGGTCTACCAGCGGTTCCGGTGCAGCACCTCCGCGACCGGCCTGCGGCGCACCGGACCGAAGCGGCCGAGCGGCCAGCCGATCGGGATGGCGGCGAACGTCCGCATGCCGTCGGGGATGCCGAGCGCGGCCTTCCACTCGTCCTCCAGCATCAGGTGCCAGATGGTGATGTTGGCGGCGAGGCCGAGGCCGCGCGCGGCGAGCAGCAGGTTCTGTACGCCGGGGTAGACGCAGGAGCCCTCCGCGAGCGCCGCGAAGCGCTCCTGCGTGCTCGCCATCGCGGCGGCCGCCGTGGGGCCGAGCGCGGCGACCGAGGCCTGCAGTCCCTCCTCGTCGACGCGGGACGGCGGGAACTGGTAGCAGGGGATGACGAGCGCCGGTGTCTCGGCGAAGTGGTCGCGCTGGTACTCGATGGCTGCGACCATGCGCCCGTACGCCGCTTCGTCCATGCCCTCGGGCGCGTGCTTGCCGGTGGTCGCCAGATAGGCGTCCACACATCGTGTCCACAAAGGTGCCAGTTCCGCCATAACCACCGGGTCGGTGACCACGACGTACTCGTAACGCTGCATATTGCCGCCACTGGGCCCCCACACGGCCGCCTGAATCAGCCTTTCCAGCAGCTCGTCGGGAATGGGTTCCGGGCGCAGTCGACGCATGGCACGCATCGTGGCCATGGTGCCGAACAGGGCTGCGTCGTCGGCGACTTGGGGTGTGCCGGTGTCTGTGGTGACTTGATTCATGATCGCGAGTCTAGGGGTGTCATTCGCGCCAAAACACCCCCATCTTTCGCCCATCCTTCGAGCCGAAACACCCAGTTAACCCACGAGCCACCTTTGCAGAGTTAACCTGGCTCTTGACCAGCAGTTGACCTTACGTTGGCGATCTCTTGGTGAGAGATACGCGAGGGGGGAACATGTCCCGAGGTGGGAGGAAGCGCACGGCGATGGCCTTTGTCATCGCCCTGCTGCTGTCGCTTCCCCTCCTCGCATCCGGACATTCGTTCGCGTCCGCACATACCTCGGTCGCGAAGCCCGCCGACATCAAGGCCTGTCACGGCGAGGGGACGGAGCCCCAGGGTCCTGCCGAAGCGGTCCGCACCCGCGACCGCCATCGCACGGCCTCGGGCTCGACCCAACTGCCGTGCCCCTACGCCGAGTCACCCGCGCCGGACGTCACCGAGGCGTCGGCCACCGCTCCGCACGCCTCGTACGCCCGCCCGGAGAGATCCATCGACGAGCTGACAGCGGCGTCCCTTCAGGTCTTCCGCTGCTGATTCCCGACAGCTGTTGTTTTCCCACCTGTCCTGCCCGTCCGACGCGCCATACCGGCGCGCCAGGAGGAATCACCACACATGCAGCCCCTCATCGACAACGCCCGCACGTTTGGCCAGCGCCCTGAGGAGTTCGCCAGTCACGCCGACGGCCAGTCCCCGCAGGTCCTCTTCATCACCTGCTCCGACTCTCGCGTCGTGCCGGCCCTGATCACGGGCGCGCGCCCCGGTGAGCTCTTCGAGCTCCGCACCGCGGGCAACATCGTGCCCCCGTACGCCGGCGACACCCCCTGCGGGGAGACCGCCACCATCGAATACGCCGTGGAAGTCCTCGGCGTCCAGGACATCGTCGTGTGCGGGCACTCGCACTGCGGGGCGGTCGGCGCGCTGGTGCGCGGCGACGACCTCGAGGCCGTGCCCGCCGTCCGGGACTGGCTCGCGCACGCCGCGGACGAGCCCGGAGGCTGCGACCCGGCCGACGTCACGGTCTCCTCGGCCGTCCAACAGCACGTCCTCGCCCAGCTGCTGCGGCTGCGCTCCTACCCGTGTGTGGAGCGCCGGCTCGCCGACGGCCGCCTCACGCTGCGCGGCTGGTACTACGAGGTCCACACCGGCGGCGTCCGCGAGCACCGTGTCGACACCGACACGTTCGAGACCCTGTGAGCGCCACCATGACCGAAACCACCCCCCACACCCCAACCCCGAAGTTCCCTCATCTCAAGGCGGACTTCACCGCCTCGCTCGTCGTGTTCCTGGTGGCACTTCCGCTGTGTGTCGGCGTCGCCGTCGCCTCCGGTGTGCCCGCCGAGATCGGCCTGATCACCGGCATCGTCGGCGGTATCATCACCGGCCTGATGCGCGGCAGCAGCCTCCAAGTGTCGGGCCCGGCCGCCGGGTTGACCGTGCTCGTGTACGAGGCCGTGCAGGAGTTCGGCCTGCCGGTCCTCGGTGTCATCGTGCTCGCGACCGGTGCGCTGCAGATCGCCATGGGCGCGCTGAAGGTGGGCCGCTACTTCCGGGCCATCTCGGTCTCGGTCGTCGAGGGCATGCTCGCCGGCATCGGCCTGGTCCTGATCGCGGGCCAGATGTACTCGGTGCTCGACGCCAAGGCCCCGGAGTCGGGGCTCGGCAAGATAGCCGGTCTGCCGGCGGCGTTCTTCGACGCCCTCGGCAGCACCCGGGCGCTGACCTCCCTCGCCCTCGGCGCGGGGACCGTCGCGATCCTGGTGTTCTGGAAGTACATGCCGCGCAAGGTGCGCGTCGTTCCGGGGCCGCTCGCCGCGGTGGGCCTGGCGACACTCGTGTCCGCCGTGTTCGGCTCGCCCGTGGCCACCGTCGAGGTCACCGGTCTGATCGGCTCGATCCAGCCGCCGCCCCTCGACGCGTTCGGTGAGCTCGCCACCGTCGGTCTGCTCGGCACGGTCGTGGCGTTCACCCTGATCGCGTCCGCCGAGTCACTGTTCAGCGCTGCCGCCGTGGACCGGATGCACGACGGTCCGCGCACCCAGTACGACAAGGAACTGCTCGCGCAGGGCGCGGGCAACGCGGTGTGCGGTGTGCTCGGCGCGCTGCCGATGACCGCGGTGATCGTGCGCAGCTCGGCGAATGTGCAGGCGGGCGCCAAGACGAAGGCGTCCCGGGTCATGCACGGCGTATGGCTGCTGCTGTTCGCCGCGCTGCTGCCGGCGCTGCTCGCCTACATCCCGATCCCGGCCCTCGCGGGCGTGCTCGTGCACTCCGGGGCGAAGCTGGTTCCCGCACGGGCCCTGGTGAAGCTCTGGCGCGACCATCGCGGTGAGGCGCTGATCCTGGTCGTCACCGCGGTGTCGATCGTGGCGATCAGCATGTTCGAGGGCGTGCTCATCGGCCTCGCCCTGTCGGTCATCAAGACCGCCTGGGACGCCTCGCACGTGAAGCTGGAGGTCATAGACAAGGGAGCGGGCCCGATCCAGGCACACCTGACGGGCAACGCGACCTTCCTGAAGCTGCCGAAGATCCTCGACAGCCTGGAGGCGCTCCCGCAGGACCGCCCGGTCGAGCTGAACCTGAGCGGGGTCCACCACCTGGACCACGCGTGCCGCACGGCTCTGGAGAACTGGGCCGAACGGCACAGCTCCTCGGAGACGGAGCCGGTGAAGGTCACCTCGGCCTGATCGGATCATCGAGACGCATCGGCCCCGACTCCCTTGTTCGGCAAGGGAGTCGGGGCCTTCGCATGTCTCAGTCGACCACCGCGGCGACCGCCTCGACCTCGACGAGCTGGTCGGCGTAGCCGAGCACGGTGACCCCCATCAGGGTGCTGGGCACGTCGTGGTCGCCGAAGGCGTCACGCACCACTTCCCAGGCCTTGACCAGGTCCTCCTGCCGCGTCGACGCGACGAGGACGCGGGTGCTGATGACGTCCTCGAGACCGGCGCCGGCCGCGTCGAGGGCGAGGCGCATGTTCGCGACACACTGGGCCGCCTGACCGGCATGGTCGCCGACCGCGACGGTCGAGCCGTCCTTGTCCAACGGGCAGGAACCGGCGAGGAAGACGAGCCGCGCCTCGGCCGGCGCGGTGGCCGCGTAGGCGTACTCGGCGACATCGGAGAGGGCGTCGGAGCGGATCAGGGTGACGGCGCGGGGCACGGGGTTCCCTTCGGGCGGGTGCGGTGGTCCGTCATCGTGCCACGGCCCCCGCCCGTACGGTCAGCGCTGCGCGGGAAGTTCGCCGCAGGTGGACGCGGCCGGCTCGCCCGAGAGGCGGTCGGTGAGCCAGTTGATGGCCGGTCCCTGGTCGGTGAGCAGCGGGGCGAAGTGGTTGATCAGGGCGCGGCCGACGTCCGGGATGTTCACCGCCTTGTATGTGACCTGGGCGCCGCGGCCGCACCAGTCGACGGCCAACTGGCGTGCCTGGCCGTGCGGGACGAGGTTGTCGCTCACCCCCGTGGCGACGCGCACCGGGCTCTGCGGCTCGATGGTGCCGATGCGCTGCTGGGCGAGGAACTCCTGGAGGCGCGGTTCGGCCTTGATGATGTCCTCCAGGCTCTTGCCGTCCTTCGTCCAGGCCGAGCTCTTCTTGGACGAGTAGCCGAGGATGGCGTCGCCGACGCACGCCGTGGAGAGGTCCTTCAGGGCGGCCCGGCCCTTGTCGTTCAGGTGCTTGTCGGCGATCGCCCGAAGCTCCGGGTCGGACTGCAGGAACCCGTTGAGCGACCAGCCGAGCGCGCCGACGAGGTCGGTTCCGTCGATGGCCTTGGTGGTCGCGGTCAGGTCGGCGGGCGGCGCCCCCGCGTACGTGCCGGAGAGCGTGACATCCGGTGCGTACGTCGGCTGGAGTTCGGCGGCAGCGGCGGTGGCGCCGCCGCCCTGGCTGTAGCCGAAGAGGCCGACCCGTGAACCGCTGGTGACGGTGGCGTCCTTGAGGGCGCGGGAAGCCCGCACGGCGTCGAGCACCGCGTGCGCCTCGTCCTGCCGGTTCACGTAGGTGTGCAGGCGGTCGGTGGCGCCCAGGCCGATGTAGTCGGTCACGACGACGGCGACGCCCTTGGCGAGGAGCCGGTAGATCGCCAGGTCCTCGTAACCGGCCACCAGCGTCTGCCCGTTGAACACGATGGGGTGCTCGAGCCCCATCGACGCGGCGCACTGGTCGCCCTGCCCCTGCGTGCCGGGGGCGAGCGCGACGAGCGGACGGGGCCCGGAGCCGCGCCACTTGGCGCTGGGCTCGATGTACGCGCCCGTGGACGCCGCGGGTTTCCCGTTGGAGTCGGTGGTCTTGTACATGATGCGGGTCGCCTTGCCGGGCAGCGGGCCGTTCAGTCCGGGCAGGCTGAGGGCGAGCGGGAGCCCTTCGCTGCGGATCAACGAGCCGTTGGCGGCGGGCAGTTCGGCCGGCGGGTTGTAGAACGCGGGGATCGTGACACCGCGCGAGACCGTGTCGCCGGAGGCCTCCGATCCGGTGGCCGCCGCGGCGGGCACGGCCTGGGCGCCGACACATGCGGCGACGGTGACGGCAGCGGCCAGCAGGCGGGTGGGGGCGGCGGGCATGGCGAACCTCCGGTCTACGGGCGGGAGTCGACCCCCGCCTGGCGGCTGTCGGCCGGAACATCGGGCAGGCCGACGGCGCGTTCGTGGCGGTCGTCCCACCGCCACCGCACGCCTTGCCGGACGTTATCCAGAACACCGTTACCGCGGGTAGCACCGGGAAGGTTACGGTTCAGTAATTTACGGCTGCACCGCGAGCCCGAGGAGGTCGCTGACGGTGCGGACGACGCCGTTCTCGGTGTTGGCCGGGGCGCGCAGCCGGGCGCGGTCGAGGACGTCGGGGTGGGCGTTGGCCATGGCGTAGGACCAGTCGGCGGTGTCCAGCATCTCCAGGTCGTTGCGGTAGTCGCCGAACACCATGGTCTGCGCGGGCGTGACCCCCAGGGCGTCCTGGAGCCTGCGGACGGCGGCGCCCTTGTTCGCGGCCGGGTTCATGACGTCGATCCAGTGCCTGCTGGAGACGACGACCTGGTGCGAGTCGGTGAGCGGGGCGAGGAGCGGGGCGATGGTGTCCTGCGCGTTGCCGAAGTCGAAGAGCGCGACCTTGACGAACTCGTCCTCGACGGCGGTGGCGTCGGCGACGATCTCGTGGGCGGCGTAGTACGTGCGGACCTGCTCCATGAACGCCTCGTCGGAGCGCTCCACGTAGGCGGAGCGCTTCCCGCAGACGACGACACCCGCGTCGGCCCCGCCCTCCTCGACGAGGGCGCGCACCGCCTTGACGATCCACTCGACGACGGCCGGCTCCAGCGGATCGGAGCTGACCTCGGCGCCGCCGCGCACGACGTACGCGCCGTTCTCCGCGACGTAGACCATGCCGCCGTCGTCCACGGCGTCGAACTGGGCGGCGAGCGTGGCGTACTGCCGGCCGCTGGCGGGGCAGAAGGCGATGCCCCGGCGGTTCATTTCGGCCAAGAGCGGCCAGAGGGAGTCCGGGATCTTCCCGTCCCCGTCCAGGAGCGTGCCGTCCATGTCGGTGACGACCAGGCGGATGTCGGGCGGGGTGGCGGCGGTCGCCTGGTGGTGCTGGGTGTTCACGGTGGTTCCTGGTTCGGTGGTGCGGGCCGCGGGCCAGGGGACGAGGGCGCGGCGCCACCAGTCTAGGAGGGCCGTCCCGGCCGCTCTGACCGGCCAACACTCTTGATCATGCCCACGCGCGCGCCGTACGGTTCCGGCACTCACCCCGCGCGGGTCCCACCCAACCTGGAGCACTCCATGCCCCGATTCACGCAGGACGGCACCGTTTTGCGGTACGACGACCTCGGTCCCGCGGACGGCGTCGCGATCGTGCTGATCCACGGGCATCCCTTCAACCGGACCCTGTGGGCCGCGCAGGCCGACGCGCTCACGACGGCCGGGTACCGGGTGCTCCTGCCCGATCTGCGCGGGTACGGCGAGAGCGACGTCACTCCGGGGCAGGTGCTGCTCTCGCGCTTCGCGGACGACGTCGCCGCGCTCCTGGACGAGCTGGACATCGACACCGCCGTCGTGGGTGGTGTGTCGATGGGCGGCCAGATCGCCATGGAGTTCCATCTGCGGCACCCGGGCCGCACCCGCGCGCTCGTCCTGTCCGACACCTCGGCGCCGGCCGAGACCCCCGAGGGCAAGCTGCGCCGCAACCGGCTCGCGGTACGGCTGCTCGCCGAGGGCATGGGCGGGTACGCGAACGAGGTCATCGACAAGATGCTCGCGCGGTACAACGTGGCCGCGCTGCCGGAGGTCGCCGCGCACGTCCTCGGCATGATGCAGGTCACCGACCCGCGCGGGGCCGCGGCGGCGCTGCGCGGGCGGGCCGAGCGCCCCGACTACCGCGACAGCCTCGCGGCGGCCCGGGTTCCCGCGCTCGTCGTGGTCGGCGCGGACGACGTGTACACGCCGGTCCCGGACGCCGAGGAGATCGTGAAGCTGGTGCCGGACTCGGTGCTGCGGGTGATCGACGGGGCGGGGCACCTGCCGGGCGTCGAGCAGCCCGAGCTGTTCAACGCCGTGCTCCTGGACTTCCTCCGCGACCGCTGCCCGACCGGGTAGGGCGAGCTCGTGACCCGTTCCGCGAGCGACCGGCTGCTCGACGCGCTCGGCGCCTTCGACCAGGACCATCCGTCGCTCACACTGACCCAGCTCGCGCACCGCGCCGAGCTTCCCCTGCCCACCGCGCACCGGCTCGTCGGCGCGCTCTCCCGCTGGGGCGCCCTGGAGCGCGACGAGGCGGGGAACTACCACGTGGGCCTGCGCCTGTGGGAGATCGCGGCGCTCGCCCCGCGCGGCCTCGGTCTGCGGCAGGCGGCTCTGCCGTTCCTCGAGGACCTGTACGAGTCCACGCACGAGAACGTGCACCTCGCGGTGCGCGACGGCCTGGAGGTCGTCTACATCGAGCGCCTGTCGGGCCGTTCGGCGGTCGGCGTGCACTCACGGGTCGGCGCGCGCTGGCCGCTGCACGCGACGGGCGTGGGTCTGGTGCTGCTCGCGCACGGCGACCCCGATCTCCAGGACCGCTACCCCGAGGGCGGGCTCGACACGTTCACCCCCTACACCGTCACCGATGCGGTCCGACTGCGCCGGATGCTGGCCGAAGTGCGGCGCAGCGGCGTCGCGGTGAGCGACCGTCAGATCACCGACGACGCACTGTCGGTGGCCGCTCCGGTGCGCGGGCCACGCGGGGATGTGGTCGCCGCGGTGTCCGTCGTCGTACCGGTCGAGGGCGCGCGGACGCCTGCGCTGATTCCTGCGGTGCAGCTGGCCGGACGCGGCATTTCGCGCGCTCTGGGCTGGCAACCCGCGTCGAGTACTCCCCCGGCTTCCGTCTGACGGAAGTCGCGTTGTGGGCCTGTGGCCCAGGTCACCAGGGTGGTCGGTGACGCGCGGCGACGGTGCCGCGCGCGGTGACTGGAGGGACACCCGTCATGACCGGAAACCCGTCGTACTCGGCCTTCGCACGCAACCAGTGGTACGTCGCCGCATGGGCGACGGAGGTCGGCCGGGAGCTGCTCGGCCGCACGATCCTCGGTGAGCCGATCGCCTTCTACCGCACCGAGGCCGGGGAGCCGGTCGCGCTGGCGGACCGCTGTGTGCACCGCCGCTACCCGCTGTCGGCGAGCGGGCTCGACGGGGACCGGGTGGTGTGCGGGTACCACGGGTTCACCTACGACACGACGGGCACCTGCGTGTTCGTGCCGGGGCAGAAGCGGGTGCCGCGGACCGCGCGGGTGAGCTCGTACCCGGTCGCCGAGGTCGACGGGATGGTGTGGGTGTGGGTCGGTGACCCGGAGCAGGCCGACAAGAGCGCGATCCCGCGCGCCCCGCACCTGGTCGCGGACGGTTTCGTGACCGTGGAGGGCATGGAGCCGATCGACGCGGACTTCATGCTCCTGGTCGACAACCTGATGGACCTCTCCCACGAGACGTATCTGCACGGCGGTTACATCGGGACGCCCGAGGTCGCCGAGACTCCCATCGCCACGGAGGTCGACGAGGAGTCCGGGATCGTGCGGGTGTCGCGGCACATGAAGGACGCCGAGTGCCCTCCGTTCTATGCCCGTTCCACCGGTATCGAGGGCCGCATCGACCGGCGCCAGGACATCGAGTACCACGCGCCGTGCCTGTATCTGCTGCACAGCACGATCAGCCCGTCGGGGCAGGAGACCCCCGCGTTCCGCACGGAGATCACGTACGCGATCACCCCGTCCTCGCCCGGCAAGGTGTACGACTTCTGGGCGGTCTCGCGGAACTTCGCGACCGAGGACGCCGACGTCACCACGTTCCTGCGGGAGTTCAACCACAAGGTGGTCATGCAGGACGTCGACGCGCTGAATCTGCTGCAGCGCACCCTGGACACGGAGCCGGAGGGCTACCAGGAGCTCAGCATCAACATCGACACGGGCGGCCTGGCCGCACGCCGCATCCTCGAGAAGCTGGCCGCCGGATGAACCGGCCCGTCTACCGCATCGAATGGCTCCCCGGCACCGACATCCTCGACGGCCACTGCCACTGCGGTGAGCGGCACACGAGCGAGGACCCGGTTGCCATGTGGGAGTGGATGCTCGCCCACCCGGACCACCCGCAGGCCCCCGACCAGAAGGACCGCACCCCGTGAGCGACCCGCTCGTCCCCCTCGACACGTACGACCTCGTCGTCGCCGAACGCCGCCAGGAGACCGACGGCGTCGTCTCCCTGCTCCTGCGCCGCCCGGACGGCGCACCGCTGCCCGCGTGGGAGGCGGGCGCCCACATCGACCTGATCCTCTCCGAGGCCGAGGGTCTTGAACGTCAGTACTCGCTGTGCGGCGGGGACGCGCACTCCTGGCGGATCGCGGTGCTGCACGAGCCGGACGGGCGGGGCGGCTCGGCGCATGTGCACGGCGAGCTCCAGGAAGGCGCGGCGGTACGTGCCCGTGGGCCGCGCAACCACTTCCGGCTCGAACCGGCGCCCGCGTACCGGTTCGTCGCGGGCGGCATCGGCATCACTCCGATCCTGCCGATGCTGGCCGCGGCGGCCGACCAGGGCGCGCGGTGGTCCCTGCACTACGGGGGCCGCTCCCGCGCGACGATGGCGTTCGCCGAGGAGCTGACCGCCCGGCACCCCGGCGGGCGGATCGAACTCGTCGAGGGCCTGCTCGACCTTCCGGCCGCTCTCGCCGACCTGCGGCCCGGTGAGCTCGTCTACGCCTGCGGCCCCGAGCCGCTGCTCGCCGCCGTCGAGGGGCTCGTGCCGGCCGAGGCGCTGCGCACGGAGCGGTTCACCCCGACGGCGACCGACACCAGCGGCGACACGGCCTTCGAGGTCGAACTCGCCTCCTGCGGACGGACGTTGAAGGTCCCGGCGGACCGGACGATCCTCGCCACGTTGCAGGAGGCCGGGATCCAGGTGCTGTACTCCTGCACCGAGGGCACGTGCGGCACCTGCGAGACGGACGTGCTCGCCGGGGAGGTCGACCACCGCGACAGCGTGCTCACCGCCGCCGAGCGGGACGCCAACGAGACTATGATGGTGTGCGTCTCGCGGGCGAAGGGCGAGCGACTCACGCTCGATCTGTGACCGCCCCGTCCGTGGCGGCCTCGGGCTCGGCCTCCGCATGCGTCTCGTGCTCCGCGCGACGCAGCAGCGTGGCCGCCACCAGGCCGCCCGTCAACACTGCGGCAGCGCCGACGAGTTGACCGGTCTCCAGGGCGGATCCGAACGCCCGCGTCACCGTGCGGCGTTCGGCCGCCGAGTTGGTCGCGGCCAGGGCGGCGGGCAGCGAGGCCGCGGCCACCGGGACGAGCGCGGAGAAGCGGGCGCTGAGCACGGCGCCCAGGACGGCGACGCCGAGGCCGCTGCCGAACTCGGTGACCGTGCCCTGGATACCGGCGCCCGCACCCGCCTTCTCGCGGGGGATCGCGCCCATCACGGCGACGGCCATCGCCGGGTTGGCGAACGCGCAGCCGACGCCCATGAGGACGAGCCCGACGAGCAGGCCGCCGTAGCCGTCCACGACGCGCCCGGCGAGGGCGACCGCGGCGAGTCCGCAGGCGAGCAGGGTCATGCCGACGGCCACGGACCCCGGAATGCCGAGCCGCTTGCTCAACCGGGCCGAAATGCCGCTGAAGTTGAGCAGGACGACAGTGAGGGCGAACGGGGCAGTGCGCAGACCGGCCTCCAACGGGCCGTAGCCCAGGACGAATTGGAGCTGCTGCGTGAGCAGGAAGAGCGCTCCCCCGCTGCCGAAGGTGATCAGCACGGCGCCGATCACGGCCCCGGTGAACGTCCGGTTGCGGAAGAAGCTCATGTCGAGCATCGGGTCGGTGACCCGCCGCTCCCACAGCACGAACCCGGTCAGCGCGCAAACCCCGAGGCCCGCGCCCGCGAGCACGTACGGAGAGGACCAGCCGTGGTCCGGGCCCGAGACGACGGCGTAGACGAGGGAGCCCATCGCGATCGTCGACAGGAGCGCGCCGAGTACGTCGGGGCGGTGGCTCTGCTCGGCCCTGCTCTCCGGCACGAGGATGCTGACGGCGCACAGGCCGAGCAGTACGACGGGCACGTTGACGATGAAGAGCGAGCCCCACCAGAAGTGCGCGAGGAGGACGCCGCCGACCAGCGGTCCCGCCGCGAAGCCGAGGGCGTTGACGGCGGCCCAGACGCCGATGGCGCGGACCCGTTCGTCGTCGTCGAAGACCTGCACGGCCACCGCGAGGGTGGTGGTCAACAGGAGTGCGCCGCCCACGCCCATGCCGGCGCGCGCGGCGATCAACTGGCCGGTGGTGTGCGAGAGCGCAGCGGCGAGCGAGCCCGCGCCGAACAGCACGAGACCGGTCAGGAGCAGCTTCTTGCGGCCGTAGCGGTCGGCGGCGGCCCCGGCCGCGAGCAGTAGTCCCGCCTGCACCAGCACGTACGCGTTGATGATCCACTGGACGTCGGCGGTGCCGGCGCCGAGGTCGTCGGTGAGCGTGGGGACGGCGACGTTGAGGATCGTGTTGTCGAGGATGACGACGAGTTGGGCGAGGCAGATCACGCCGAGGATGAGCCAGCGGCGCGGGTCCCTCGGCCGGGCGGGCGCGGGTGCGGTCGGCTGTTCGGCGGCGGGCGTCGCCGTCATGCGGGCTCCTTGTGGGCAGGCGGAGAACACGGGGACCACCCCGCTGGTTAGGTAACCCTAACTCAACGGATGGCCCGCGTCCGCCCCACCCCACCAGGGCCTATAGGGCGCGGTGCATGATGTGCAGTCCGACCCTGCCGTGACGCGGGTGGTCGTACGCCTCGGGCACCGTGCCGAGGATCATGAAGCCGAGCGAAGTCCACAGCCGTACCGCCGGGTTGGTCTCGACGACGGCGTTGAAGACCATGGCGCGGTAGCCGTCCCGCTCGGCCACGGTCAGTACGTGTTCGGCGAGGGCGCGGCCGTGGCCGTGGCCGCCGTGGTCGGGGTCGACCATGAACCCGGCGTTCGCGGTGTCGCGCGCCGGACCGCCGTAGTTGGGCTTCACGTAGGCCGTCGCGACGAGCGTGCCCGCGTCGTCCTCCATGACGAGGACGCGCTTGCCCGCGCCCTCGGTCCACAGGGCGCGGGCCTCGGGCTCGCTGGTGTCGGGATCCCAGGCGTAGGTCTCGCCCGCGCGCACGATCCGCCGCCAGAACGGCCAGATCCGTTCCCAGTCCCCGTCCCGGATGTCTCTGATCTTCATGGGGCCGAGTCTGGCACGGGTCCCGGCCGCCCTGTCGGGGGCGCCCAGTTGGTGAACTCGGGGGCCGGTCAGCCGGTGAACGCCGCGTTCGGTGTCCTGGCGCGGTCGTCGGATGTCGGCGGAGCCAGCAGTAGCATCGCCCCGAGTCCGAGGGCCGCGACACCGGCGAAGAACCAGAAGCCCCAGGGGTGGGCGATGCCCGCCGTGACCAGGGCGCCGGTCACGAACGGCCCGGTGATCGAGCCGAGCCGGCCCACCGCGGAGGCGAGGCCGAGCGCGGTGCCGCGGGTGCGGGCCGGGAAGACATGGGCCACGTACCCGTAGATGAGGACCTGCGCGGAGAACACGAAGACGCCGGTGAGCAGCACCAGCGCGTTGAGCAGCAGGCTGCTGTCGATGCGCAGGCTCAGGACGGCGAGCAGCACGGCGCCCGCCGCGAACCAGATGCGGGCCACGCGTCGGATGCCGTACTTGTCGGCGACGATCCCGGCGACGACGAGCCCGATGACGGCTCCGACGTTGAGGACGAGCAGGAGCGCGATGGAGCGGGAGATGGGGTAGCCGGCGCTGCGCATGAGTTGGGGCAGCCAGGTGTTGAGCCCGTAGACGAGCAGCAGGCCCATGAAGGAGCCGCCCCACACGGCGAGCGTGGTGCGGCGCACGCGCGGGCCGAGCAGGTCGCGCATGCCGATGCGTTCGGTCTCGGGCTGTTGCCTGGCGGCGAGGTACGCGGCGGACTCCGGCAGCTTCCACAACATCAGCGGGACGACGAGCAGGCCCGCCACTCCCCCGCCGTAGAACAGCCAGTGCCAGTCACCGGCCACGGCGAGCGCGAGCACCGAGGTGAGCACCGCGCCGACGTGGTAGCCGGTCATGGTGAACGTGCTGGCGCTGGCGCGGCGGCGTTCGGGCAGGTTCTCCGACATGACGGTCAGGGCGACCGGCATACAGGCGCCGAGGCCGAGCCCGGCGAGGAAGCGCAAGCCGCCGAACACGGCCACGTTCGGGGCGAGCGGTGTCACCAGCGTGAACACCGAGAACAGCAGCACCGAGCCGATGAGCATGCCGCGCCGGCCGAAGCGGTCGGTGAGCGGGCCGAGCCCCGCGGCGCCGACCGCGACCCCGACGAGGGACACGGTGGCGACCGCGGTGGCATCGGCCGCGGTGAAACCGAGGTGGTGCGTCTTGAGCAGGGTGGGGATGGTGGCGCCGAGCGCCACCAGGTCGTACCCCTCGAGCAGTACGGTCAGCCAGCACAGCACCGCCGTGGTACCGGCTGCCCGCGTGGGAGACGTCGTCATTGGCGTGCTCCTTGCCTGATGAGCGGATGGGGACGGGGACGCGCTGCTCCTGGACGACAGGGGACTTTTACGACAGGCGACTTTTACGGTGGGGCCGGATCCTCTGCGGGGATCAGAAGGGGTACGGCGCGATCTGCGGGCGCACGGTCACCCACTGCGTCTCGGTGAACGCCTCGATGTTGGCCTGCGCGCCGCCGAACCGGGATCCGTTGCCGGAGTCGCCGACGCCGCCGAAGGGCGCGGCGGGCTCGTCCATGACGGTCTGTTCGTTGATGTGCACCTTGCCCGAGCGGATCCGGTCGGCGAGGGTCATCGCGGTGCCGACGTCGCCGAGGATGCCGACGGACAGGCCGTACGGCGAGGCGTCGACGATGCGGGCCGCCTCGTCGAGGTCGCGGTAGGTGCGCACGGGTGCGACGGGGCCGAAGATCTCCTCGCGCCATGCCGGGCTGTCGTCGTCGAGGCCGGTGAGCACGGTCGCCGGGTAGTACGGGGCGTCGGCCTCGCCGCCCGCGACGACCTTCGCGCCCGCGGCGACGCTGTCGGTCACCACCTTGTCGATGTGGGCGAGTTGCCGGCCGTCGATGATCGGGCCGAGGGCGACGTCGCCGGTGGCGGGGTCGCCGACGGGGAGGTTCGCGGCCTTCTCGGCGAGCAGTGCCACGTACTCCTCGGCCTGCGACTCGTGGACGAGGTGGCGGCCGGTCGCCATGCAGATCTGGCCCTGGTGGAGGTACGAGCCGAACGCGCCGGCCGAGGCGGCCGCCGGGAGGTCGGCGCCGGGGAGCACGACGAGCGCGTTGTTGCCGCCGAGTTCGAGGTGGACCTTCTTGAGGTTGCGGGCGGCGGCCTCACCGACCTTGCGTCCGGCGGCAGTTGAGCCGGTGAAGGAGACGACGGAGACCTCGGGTGCCTCGACGACGGCGGCGCCGACGCTCGCGTCGCCGGGCAGCAGGTGCAGCAGCCCCTCGGGAAGGCCCGCCTCCTCGAAGATGCGGACGATGGTGACACCGCCGCAGACCGCGGTGCGCGGGTCCGGCTTGAGGAGCACGGCGTTGCCGAGGGCGAGCGCGGGCGCGACGGAGCGGATGCCGAGGATCAGCGGGAAGTTGAACGGGGCGATGACCGATACGACGCCCGCGGGTACGCGGCGCGCGAACGACCAGCGGGGCTCGCCGCTGCTGAGCACGTCGCCGAGCGGGTGCGCGGGCAGGGCCGCGTCCTCGTAGCACTCGGCGGCGGCGAAGTCGGTCTCGACGGTCGCCTTGGCGCGCGTCGAGCCGGCCTCGCGGACGATCCAGCCCTTGATCTCCTCGGCGTGCTCGGCGAACAGGTCACCGGCCCGGCGCAGCACGGCGGCGCGCTCGGCGGGGGCGGTGCGGGCCCACTCCCGCTGCGCCTCGGCGGCGCGGGTCGCGGCGCGGGCGACGTCGTCGGCGGTGGCGCTGCCGATCGACCCGAGCTGCCGACCGGTGGCGGGTTCGACGACGGCGGACGTGCCCCCACTTCCCTCGGTCCAGCCGTCGAGGTGGATCCGCTCGTGCCATACGGGGTCTTCGAGGAGAGTCATGTTCACTCCGGTGAGGTGGGGTGGGTGTCGACCTGGATGAGCCGGGGCCCGTCGGTCGCGTTCTTCTTCAACTGCTCGCGCAGGTCGGCGAGTTCGGTCACGGCGGTGGCGGGCACCCCGTACCCCGCGGCGAGCGCGGTGAAGTCGAGGCCGGGGATCTCGGTGCCCGGCACGTCCGGGGTGTCGAGCAGCGTCCCGAACCAGCGCAGCGCACCGTACGTGCCGTTGCGCAGGATGAGGAAGGTGACCGGTACCCGGTAGTGGGCGGCGCTCCACAGCGCCGTGATGCCGTAGTTGGCGGAGCCGTCGCCGACGACCGCGACGACCGGGCGGTCCGGGTCGCCCATCGCGGCGCCGACGGCGGCGGGCAGACCGAAGCCGAGCCCGCCGGAGGCCGGGAAGAAGTAGGAGCCGGGGCGCCGCAGGTCCATCTGCCGCCACCAGGCGCCGTTGGTGGAGGTCGACTCGACGACGTAGCGGGTGTCGGCCTGCTGGGTGTCGCGGAGGGCGGCGAAGACTTCCTCGGGGTGGAGGGCGCCGCCGGAGGCGGTGGCGGGGTCGGACGGGGGCGTGAACTCCCTTGGCCCGCTTGCCCGTTGCGGCAGCCGGTCCACCAGCGCCGTCAACACGGGACCCGGATCCGCGACCAGCGCCTCCCCCATCGGCGCGCGGGCCGCGGCGCCCGCGTCGTCGGTGACCTGGATCAGCCGGGCGCCGTCCGGCAGGTAGGGGCCCGGCACGTGCTGGTGGTAGCGGAAGACGGGCGCGCCGACGACGAGCACCAGGTCGTGCCCGGCCAGCGCCGACGACACGGAGCCGATTCCGGCGGGCAGCACCCCACGCAGCAGCGGGTGCCGGTTGGGGAACGGGAGGCGGTGCGGCGAGGGCGCCACCCACACCGGCAGGTCGAGGTGTTCGGCGCAGGCCACGGCCCGGTCGAAGTACCCGGCCGCGTCGATGTCACCGCCGAGGACGAGCACGGGATCGCGGGCGGCGCCCACGTCCCGTACGAGGTCGTCGAGTTGCTCCTCGTCCGGGGCGAGCCCGCGCCGCACCCGCCGCTCCAGGACCTCGCAGGCCCCTGGGTCGACGTCGGCGTCCCAGTCGTCGTACGGCACGGAGAGATAGCTGGGGCGGCGCTGCAACTCGGCCTCGAAGACCGTCTGGGCCAGCGAGCGCGGGACGTCGGCGGCGCAGGCCGGTTCGGCGGAGTGGCCGACGAGCGGGCGCATCAGCTGCGGGGCGTCGACGTTGGCGAGCATCGCCTCCAGGCCGACGGCGGAGCGCACCTGCTGGCCCGCCGTGAGCACCAGGGGCGAGCGCGCGTACACCGCGTTGGTGAGCGCGCCCATCGCGTTGCCGGAGCCGGCGGCGGCGTGCAGATTGACCAGTGCGGGGCGTCCTGTGACCTGGGCGTATCCGTCGGCCATGCCGACGACGACGCCTTCGTGCAGGCCGAGGACGTAGCGGAAGGACTCGGGAAGTCCTGCCAGGAAGGGCAGTTCGTTCGATCCGGGGTTCCCGAAGATCGTGGTCAGGCCTTGTCGCTCGAGGAACGCGTGGGCGATCCGGCGTGCGGTCGGCATGCGCAGACTCCTCCTTGACCGGCGGTGATGTGGTTGAGCCTAGAAATAAAGCCGACCGTGCTCCAATCAATGTTGCCTACCCGTTTCATAGACAGGATCGATAATGGGGGCAGCAGGCGAATGAGGCAGCGGACGGGAGTGACCATGCGGGACTTCGACCTCAACCTCGTACGGACCTTCGTGCTGCTCTACGAGACCCGCAGCGTGACGGCGACCGCCGAGGCCCTGCACGTGACCCAGCCGACCGTGAGCTATGGGCTGCAGAAGCTGCGCCGCCGCTTCGACGACGAACTCTTCCGCCGCACGGGCGCGGGGCTCGCCCCGACAACCACGGCCCGCGCCCTGTACGAGCCGCTCCACCGCGCCCTCTCGGAGATCGAGACGACCGTGAGCGGCTCCCACTCCTTCGACCCGGCGACGGCGCGCGCCGCGTTCACCGTGTGCCTGTCCGATCTGGGCGAGGTGGCCCTGCTGCCGCGCCTGATGGCCGCCCTGCCGCGACAGGCGCCGGGCGCCACGCTCACGGTGCGGCCGCTCGACATCCGCGGCGCCGCCGACCAGTTGGGCCGCGGGGAGATCGACGCGTTCATCGCCTCGCCGCTGCTCGGCTCGGCACGGGTGGCACGGATCCCGCTGTTCTCCGAGGGATACGTCGCCGTGGTGGCCCGCGATCACCCGCGCCTGCGCGGCCGCTCCGTGGACCTGGCCGCGCTCGGCGCCGAGCAGCATGTGACGGTCTCCGGGCCCGCCGGGCACGAGGGGCCGCGCCGCGCCCTGGAGGCGCACGGTCTGCTGCACCGCGTGGTCCTTGACGTGACCCGGTTCGCGGGCCTGCCGTACCTCATCCAGGACAGCGAACTCGTCGCGGTGGCGCCCCGGTTGGTGGCCCGCATGTTCGCCGCCGACCACCGGGTGCGGCTCCTTGAGCTTCCGATCGACATCGAACCGGCGCAGGTCTCGGTCTACGCCCGGCACGCGCACGCCCTCACTCCGGCGCAGCACTGGCTGGTGGACTTCATGCGGGACACGCTGGTCGACGCAACGCAGGCGTGAAGCGCGGTGCCCGCTTTGAAGGGCGGGCGCCGCGGTGTCAGTCGTTGCGTGCCGTCTCCGGTCCCGTGATCCGCCGCAGCAGCGGCAGCGTGGAGGCGATGACGGCGAGCGAGACGACCATCCCGGCGAGGGTCAGGCCGTAGTAGCCCGGCCCCGGCGCTCGTATCGAGTAGTCGAACTGCGCCTGCAGGAAGAGTTGCGCGGTCAGGAAGCCCAGCCCGATGGCGAGCGCCGCGACGATCAGCAGCGGCGCGGCGCTCTCCAGGAGCACCACCCGGCGCAGGGTGCTCAGCGGTACTCCGCTCAGCCGCAACAGGGCGAAGGGGCGCTTGCGTTCGTTCAGTCCGCCGGCGACGGCGACCGCCAGGCTGCATCCGGCGATCGGGAAGCTGATCACGATGACGACGGTGGCCAGTTGCCGGTAGCCCGCGATGTCGCCCCACTGCTGCGCGTAGTCCTCCTCGACGGTGTACGGCGGCAGTTCATCGGGGTACGCCGCGGTGAGGAGCGTGCGAACGCGCTCGATCGCCGCCGTGGAGCCGTCCGTCGTCACCATGATCTCGCTCACCGGCAGGGACTCGAGCCGCTGCGGTTCGATCTTCGCCGCGGGCCATACGGCGGGCCAGGCCCGATCCTCCTGCACGCCGAACCGGGAGAAAACCGGTGGGATCGCGGCGGCCCGGGCCCCCGCCGGGCACCTGTTGTGTGCGGGCATCCGCGCCAGCTCGGCGCAGGGGACCAGGCCCGCCAGGATCGGCGGCTCCCCCTTCGGCGGGGTCGGCTCGACGGGATCCGGGATGCCGAGCGGATTCGTGCGGACCACCATGACGCTGTGGACGCCGGGCACGGACTCCAGCTCCGACCGGGTCGCGGCGGGCAGTGCTGCCGGGGGCTTCCGGGTGGGCCCGGACCCGAACTGCCGGTCGTACTCGCCGACCACCGAACTGCCGAACGCCACCTTGTCCTCGGGCACTCCGCTCTCCGCGACCACCGCGGTGATGATGCCCACCGCCGTGCTGGTGACACAGAGCGCGAGGACGAGGCCGCTGACCGCGCGGAACCCGGCCTTCGGGTCGTCCGCGAGGCGCCGCCCCGCGACGAGCAGCGCCGGCCGACGGGTGAACCGCACCAGCAGCCGCGCCCCGGCCATCGTCAGCCATGGGCCCGCGAGGACGATGCCGACCAGGATCAGCAGGATGCCCGGGACGAAGGCGAGTATCTGGCCCGAGCTGCCCTCGGGGACACGCCCGATGACCCACCACAGCTGCCCGAGGCCGAGCGCCACCGGGATCAGCCGCCAGGCCCTCGGGGGCCGGGGCGTGGCCCGGCGGGTCACACCGAGCGGTGAGACCCGCACGCGGCGCAGTGCCACGCGCGACGCGACCGCCGCGGCCACCGGCACACCCACGGCGACGAGCAGCACTTCGGCCGCGCCGAGCGACATGTCCCCGGTGAAGAACCGGGTGCCGGTCAGGTCGGCCCGCGCCACCAGGGGCCGCAGGGCGTACCAGAGGGCGAAGCCCACCGCCGTACCGGCGACGGCGGCGACCGCGGACTCGACCGTGGAGATCAGCGACACCTGTCCCGGTGTCGCGCCGACCAGACGCATCGCGGCGAAGCGCTGCTCGCGGCGGGCTGCGGCGAGGCGGCTGGCGGTGCCGGTCAGGATCAGCACGGGGAAGATGAGCGCCAGGGCGACCACCGAGAGGATGAGCGCCATGCCCTGGGCGTTGATACCGGCGGCGATGTCGCAGTTGGGGCCGCTGCAACTGCTGGGTGATTGGGTCTCGATGGTCGTGACGCGCCGGGCACCCTCCTTCCCCGCAAGGTCGCCGGGGCGGTGTCCCACCACGACGACGAGGGAGTCGGGTCCGGGCAGCGCGGACCTCCCGATCGTGCCCGCCCGGCGGCCGGGGTAGCGGTCCGCCAACTCACCGGCGGGCGTGGCGCGCAGCAACTCGGCCAGCGCCGGGGAGACGTAGTGCTCGCCGGGGCCCGGGAGGCGTGGCAGGCCCGGCGGCACCGGCGCGCTGGGCCCGGTTGCCGCCACGTCGACGCGGCCGATGAGCCCGCCGTCGTAGTGGTCGGCCCGCAGCAGCCACCACAGCGGGTCGGCGCCCGCGGCCCGCGCGCTCCGGCTCTGGGTGAACTCGCCGCCGGTGTTGAGCCAGGCGTTGCGGTCGTTCTGGGTCCGGGTGGCCTGGATGGCGGCAAGTGTGGAGAGCAGCAGCGCGACGCCCACCGCCACGGCGGCGGCGATCACGGTCAGCCGCACCAGCGCCTCGCGACCGCCCGCGACGGTGAGGCGGAGCGCGAGCCGGATCATGAGACGGCCCGCTCGATGGAGAGCGGTGTCACCCTGCCGTCGCGGACGATGACCTCCCGGTCGGCGAAGGCGGCGACGCGCGGCTCGTGGGTGACAAGGACGACGGTGGTGCCCTGCTCGCGGGCGGAGCCGACCAGCAGGTCCATCACCTGTTCACCGGTGAGCGAGTCGAGGGCGCCGGTGGGCTCGTCGGCGAAGAGCACCCGCGGCCGGGCGACCAACGCCCGTGCCAGCGCGACCCGTTGGGCCTGCCCGCCCGACAACTCGCCGGACCTGCGTCCTTCGAGACCGGCCAGACCGAGCCGCTCGAACCAGCCGCGGGCCTCACGCAGCGCGGTGGACCGGCGGCCGCGCGCGAGGAGCAGCGGCAGCGCCACGTTCTCCTCGGCCGTCAGCTCGGGTACGAGCTGGCCGAATTGGAAGACGAAGCCGAAGCGGTCCCGGCGCAGCGCGCTGCGTTCGGTCTCGCGCAGGGCGTCGATGCGCCGCCCGTCGTAGAGGATCTCGCCCTCGTCGGGCACCAGGATTCCCGCGAGGCAGTGCAGCAGCGTCGACTTGCCGGAGCCGCTCGGTCCCGTCACGGCGACGATCTCACCCTGTTCCACGGACAGTTCGGCGCCCCGCAGTGCGGGGGTGCTGCCGAACGAGAGCACCACGTCGCGCGCCTCGACCAGGCTTGTCACCGCACTCATGAGCGCACCTCCGCCGCGAGCGCGCCGAGCCGCGCCACGGTCATGTCGATCCAGCGCAGGTCGGCTTCGAGGTGGAAGAGGCCGTGGTCGGCGAGCAGCCTGTCGACGAGTCCCCCGGTGCGGCGCAGCTCGGTCAGCTCGCGCATCCGCTGCATGTGGGCGGCCCGCTGGGTGTCGAGGTACGCCTGCGCGTCCCGCTCCAGGAGCAGCGCGAGGACGACCTTGGTGAACAGCACGGTCTGCAGGTGCTGTTCGGGGGCGACCGGCTCGACGAGCCAGGCCTCCACCTGCGTGACGCCGCTGTCGGTGATCACGTACCGCTTGCGGTCCGGCCCCTCCCCCGGCTCGGACTCGCCGACCGCCACCTTCCCGTCCCGGGCGAGGCGGCGCAGCGTCGAGTAGACCTGGCCGTAGGGCAGTGGCTTGCCGCGGCCGAAGTAGGTGTCGTAGTTCCGCTTGAGGTCATAGCCGTGGCTCGACTCACGTTCGAGGAGCCCGAGGAGCGCCAGAGGAACGGTCATGTCTTGGTGTATACGCCGGGTGTATACGCCCGGTCCATACGCCAATGAGCGTGTCCCGTGTTCACCCAACTATCCGATCTTGAGCGGCAGTTGAGTTCGATCACGCCTCTCGCGTCATGTCCGGCAGCGCGTCCACGAGGCCGGCCAGATCGGCCTCGGTCGGCGCGCTCTCGAGGAAGACCACGCGGTACAGCGCGTAGCCGAGCCAGCTGTCGATCACCGCTCCGGTGTCGAGGCCTGCGGGCAGCTCGCCCCGTTCGATTCCGCGCCGCAGCAGCGCGACCCCCGGTTCGTTCCATGCCTTCAGGAGGTCCCGCAGCTCCGCGCGGCCCGCCTCGCCGCGCTCGACGAGCGCGCCGGCCACGATGCTCGGGTCACCGAGCAGCGTCAGCGTGCGGACGAGGTCGGTGACGTGGGCCCGCGCGTCCTCGCGCACGGAGCCGGTGTCCGGCTGCGGGCCCGGCGCCAGCTGATCGGTGACGGCCTCGGTGATCACCGCCGCCTTGTTCGGCCACCACCGGTAGAGCGTCATCTTGGCGACGCCTGCGCGGGCGGCGATCCGCTCCATCGTGACTTTGTGATACCCGAGCTCGGCGACGAGTTCCCGCGCGGCACGCAGCACCGCCGCGTGCGCCTGCGGGTCCCGGTAGCGCCCACGCCTGGGCCGGGGAGCCGTCGAGTCGTCCATGCCTCGCTCCGATCCCCGCGTACGGGAATTTCTAGACAGTACGTATCGTCTAAGAATAGTGACAGGCCCGTCGGACGACGGCGGACCGCAACACCGTTCCCTCAGGAGGTCCGCAATGAACAACAGGTTCGACGGCAAGGTCGTCCTCATCACCGGTGGCGGCTCTGGCCTCGGCAGGTCCGCCGCGCTGCGGGTCGCGGCCGAGGGCGCGAAGCTGGCGCTCGTCGACGTGAACGCGGAAGGGCTCGCGCAGAGCGCGGCCGAGATCGAGAAGGCCACGCCGGGCGCCGAGGTCCTGACGCTCACCGCCGATGTCAGCGACGAGGCGGAGGTCACGCGCTACGTGGCCGAGACCACGCGGGCCTACGGCCGGATCGACGCCTTCTTCAACAACGCGGGCATCGAGGGCAAGCAGAACCTCACCGAGGAGTTCGGCAGCGACGAGTTCCAACGCGTCGTCGACATCAACCTGCGGGGCGTCTTCCTCGGCCTCAAGCACGTCCTCGCCGTCATGCGCGAGCAGGGCAGCGGCACCGTCGTGAACACCGCCTCCGTGGGCGGCATCCGCGGTGTGGGCAACCAGTCCGGTTACGCGGCCGCCAAGCACGGCGTCGTGGGCCTGACCCGCAATTCGGGCGTGGAGTACGGCCGCTTCGGCATCACGGTGAAGGCCATCGCGCCCGGCGCGATCATGACGCCCATGGTCGAGGGCTCCCTCAAGCAGCTCGACCCGGTGAACTGGGAGGAGGCCGGCCGCCAGTTCGTCAGCACCAACCCGATGAAGCGCTTCGGTCGCCCCGAGGAGGTCGCGAACCTGGTGGCCTTCCTCCTCTCCGACGAGGCGTCCTTCATCAACGCCACGGTCGTCCCGATCGACGGCGGCCAGTCCGAGCAGTACTGACGGCTTCCCCGCGGCGAATACCGGCGGATCCCTGCCGGCCGTCCACCCCGGCCGGCGCCGATCCGCCGGTACGGCACATGAGAGTGGCGAAAGTCTCCGGCTTTACAACCCCACCCCGGATGTACCCACGTCACCTGATCGACGTAGGGTCCCCTTTTGTTCACCCGCAGGGTGACATCAGGACCTCGACGACCAGGAGCTCTTCCCGTGCCCGCACCGTCCACTGCCCCGGCGCCCATCTACGACCGACTCGTCGACGAGCACGGTGATGTGCTCGCCGACGCGCGTGAGGCCGCGCACAAGGCCGAGCGCACCGCGGAAGGCGTGCTCGACTTCGGGCACGGAGAGGCCCCCCAGACCCAGCAGGCGCCCCAGGCCTCGCAGGCGCCGCAGTCCTTCCAGGAGCAGCAGGCCCTTCAGGACCAGCAGGCTCCCCAGGCCGCCGCCCCCGAGCAGGCGCAGGCGCCGCAGGCCCAGCAGGCTTCGCACGGCCAGCAGAGCCCGCAGGGTCAGCAGAACCCGCAGGCCCCCCAGGGCCACGGCCAGCACTCGCCGCAGGAGCAGCACGCACCGCAGAGCCGACAGGCTCCGCAGGCCCCGCACTTCCCCCAGGCCCCGCAGGCCCAGCAGCCGCCCGCCCCGACGCAGGAGGGCTGACCGCGACCGCGGCCGGCCAGGACCCTCCCGGTCGGTCGGCGGCGCCCGGTCAGGCCCCCACGTACTGCGCCAGGTGCTCGCCGGTGAGCGTGGAGCGGTCGGCGACGAGGTCGGCGGGGGTTCCCTCGAAGACGACCTTGCCGCCTTCGTGTCCCGCCCCCGGGCCCAGGTCGATGATCCAGTCGGCGTGCGCCATCACGGCCTGGTGGTGCTCGATGACGATGACCGACTTGCCGGAGTCCACGAGCCGGTCGAGCAGCCCGAGCAGCTGCTCGACGTCCGCCAGGTGCAGACCCGTGGTCGGCTCGTCCAGGACGTAGACACCCCCCTTGTCGGCCATGTGCACGGCGAGCTTGAGCCGCTGCCGCTCGCCGCCGGAGAGCGTCGTCAACGGCTGCCCGAGGGTGAGGTAGCCGAGCCCGACCTCCTCGAGCCGCTCGAGGATCTTGTGCGCGGCCGGAGTGCGCGCCTCCCCCGCTCCGAAGAACTCCACCGCCTCGGCCACCGGCATCGCGAGCACCTCACTGATGTCCTTGCCGCCGAAGTGGTAGTCGAGCACCGAGGCCTCGAACCGCTTGCCGTCGCACTCCTCGCAGGTCGCGGCCGCGGTCGCCATGATCCCGAGGTCGGTGTAGACGACTCCCGCGCCGTTGCACGTCGGGCAGGCGCCCTCCGAGTTGGCGCTGAACAGCGCGGGCTTCACGCCGTTGGCCTTCGCGAACGCCTTGCGGATGGGCTCGAGGAGCCCGGTGTAGGTGGCCGGGTTGCTGCGCCGTGAGCCGCGGATCGGGGTCTGGTCGACCGCCACCACCCCGTCGTCGGCGGGGATGGAGCCGTGCACGAGCGAGCTCTTGCCCGACCCCGCGACGCCGGTCACCACCGTGAGCACGCCGAGCGGGATGTCGACGTCGACGTCCCTCAGGTTGTGCGCGTTCGCCCCGCGGATCGCGAGCTTGCCGGTGGGCTCGCGCACGATGTCCTTGACCGCGGCCCGGTCGTCGAGGTGCCGGCCGGTGATGGTGTCACTGGCGCGCAGCTCCTCGACGGTGCCCTCGAAGCAGACGCTGCCGCCGCCCGTACCGGCGCCGGGGCCGAGGTCCACGACGTGGTCGGCGATGGCGATGGCCTCCGGCTTGTGCTCCACGACCAGCACGGTGTTGCCCTTGTCCCGCAGCCGGAGCAGCAGATTGTTCATCCGCTGGATGTCGTGCGGGTGCAGGCCGATGGTGGGCTCGTCGAAGACGTAGGTGACATCGGTGAGCGAGGAGCCGAGGTGGCGGATCATCTTGACGCGCTGCGCCTCACCGCCGGACAGCGTGCCCGCCGCCCGGTCGAGGGAGAGATAGCCGAGGCCGATCTCCTCGAACGACTCCAGGGTGTGCCGCAGCTTGGCGAGCAGCGGGGCGACGGACGGCTCCTTGAGGGCGCGCACCCACTCCGCCAGGTCCCTGATCTCCATCGCGCACAGGTCGGCGATGCTCTTGCGCTTGATCTTCGAGGAGCGGGCCAGCTCGCTGAGCCGCGAGCCCCCGCAGTCGGGACAGGTCTGGAAGGTGACCGCCCGGTCCACGAAGGCCCGGATGTGCGGCTGCATCGACTCCCGGTCCTTGGACAGGAAGGTCTTCTGGATCTTCGGGATCAGGCCCTCGTAGGTGAGGTTGACACCGTTGATCTTGACCTTGGTGGGCTCGCGGTGGAGGAAGTCGTGCCGCTCCTTCTTGGTGTACTTGCGGATCGGCTTGTCCGGGTCGAAGAAGCCCGACTCCCTGATGACCCGCACCACCCAGCCGTCCCCGGTGTACGTGGGGATGCTGAACGGCTCCTCGTTGAGCGACTTGGAGTCGTCGAAGAGCTGGGCCAGGTCGATGTCCGAGACCGTGCCCCGGCCCTCGCAGTGGGTGCACATGCCGCCGGTGCGGCTGAAGGACACCTTCTCCGTCCTGGTCTTGTCCGAGCCCCGGTCGACCGTGATCCCGCCCTGCGCCGAGACCGACGCGACGTTGAAGGAGTAGGCGCCGGGCCCACCGATCTGTGGCTTCGCCAGCCGGCTGTACAGGATGCGCAGCATCGCGCTGGCGTCGGTGGCGGTGCCGACCGTGGAGCGCGGGTCGGATCCCATCCGCTGCTGGTCGACGGTGATCGCGGTGGTCAGGCCGTCCAGCACGTCGACCTCGGGCCGCGCGAGCGTCGGCATGAAGCCCTGGACGAACGCGCTGTACGTCTCATTGATCATCCGCTGCGACTCGGCGGCGATCGTGTCGAACACCAGCGAGCTCTTGCCCGACCCCGAGACCCCGGTGAACACCGTCAGGCGCCGCTTGGGCAGCTCGATGCTGACGTCCTTGAGATTGTTCTCCCGCGCGCCGTGCACGCGGATCAGGTCGTGGCTGTCCGCGGGGTGCGACGTTGACGACGGGGTGCCCGTCCTCGCGACCTTGCTCATCATGTCTCCATCGTCCGGGGCCGCCATCGGGAGTGCTCGGCGTCGCCTGTCTCAACTCGGTGTGTTCGATTGTCGCCGTCCGCACGGCCCCCGCCACCGCAATCGGTGAACACGCCGGGGTGGCCTGCCGACGGCTCCGCCATCCGTCTGTGAGGCTATCGAGCACCACTGACAACCCCGTGTTGCACGACTCTCCCCTGGTCACGACCCTGTGCACACCTATTGACTCAAATTCAAACTCGTCGGTAGCTTCAACTACCGGCGCGCTGAACCCCCTTGCCTCAAACGGAACTTGACCATTCCTCGGCCCGGTTCCGCAGGTTTCGAGTGCTTCGAAGGAGCATCAGATGGCGATCCGCGCGTTCAGCGGCAGACTCACGGCCCTCGCGGCCACGACCGGCGCCACCCTCGTCACCCTCGCCGCGCCCGCCCACGCGGCCCCCGAGCCCCTCTCCTACGTCGCCCTGGGCGACAGCTACAGCGCCGCTTCCGGCGTGCTTCCGCTCGACCCCCAGGCCAGCCCGCTGTGCGCCCGCTCCACGGCCAACTACCCGCACGTCATCGCGAAGCGCACCGGCTCCGCGCTCAAGGACGTGACGTGCGGCGCCGCGCAGACGAAGGACTTCGCCGGATCCCAGTACCCGGGCGTGCCGCCGCAGCTCGACGCGCTGAGCGAGGACACCGACCTGGTGACCCTCACCATCGGCGGCAACGACAACAGCACCTTCATCAACACGATCCTGTCCTGCGCCACCGCCGGGCTCGCCTCCGCGGGCCAGGGCCACCCGTGCAAGTCCCTGTACGGCGACAAGTTCGGCGACGACATCGATGCCAAGACGTACCCGGCGGTGAAGTCCGCGCTCCAGGCGGTCAAGAACAAGGCGCCGAACGCGAAGGTCGCCGTCCTCGGCTACCCGTGGATCATGCCGCCGACCGCGCAGAAGGGCTGCTTCGTGAAGATGCCGATCGCGTCCGGCGACGTGCCGTACGTGCGCGACATCCAGTCCCACCTCAACAGCGCGGTGCAGCGCGCGGCCGGCGAGACCGGCTCGACCTATGTGGACTTCTCCCAGTCCTCCGAGGGCCACGACGCCTGTCAGCCGATCGGCACCCGCTGGGTCGAGCCGGCCCTCTTCGGCACCAACTTCGTCCCCGTGCACCCCAACGCGCTGGGCGAGTCCGCGATGGCCGACGCCACGATGGGCGCGCTCGGGATGCACTGATCCCCGGGCCGCGGAGTCCGCTTCACCGGAGTCCGCTTCCTATGCATCCGAGTCCGCTTCATATGAAGTCGATCTCCGGGTACCTCGGCGACGGCGCGTCCAGGAGCGCGCCGTCCCCGCCGCGCAGCCAGCGGTCGAAGAAGGCCGCGAGATACGCCCGTTGAGCCGCGACCGCCCGGTGGGCGGGCACCGTGCCCACCCATGCGGTCAGCGTCTCGCGTGGCAGGTCGAGGCGGGCCGCTATCTGTGGCAGCAGGGTCGTCGCGTCCGTGTACGTGGCATGCCGGGAGCCGCGCAGGGTGAGGTCGCGTCGCCAACCGCCGCTGTGCCGCCACAGCTCCCGCCAGGAGGGGACGGTCGTCCGGTCGTTGCCCTCGCTGCCCATCAGGAGCACGGGCCGGTCCACGCCCTCGGCCGCGACGGTGGACAGGCCGCCCTCGTCGTGGTCGTCCTGGACGTACGCGAGCACGCCGTCGAGGTTCGCGGCCGCGGCGAGCCGCTCGTCGTCGTGCAGGGTCTGCAGCGCCGCGAAGCCGCCCGCGGACTGCCCGAACATGCCGATCGGCGCTCTGCGCAGCCGCTGTGTGTCGAAGGCCCGCCGCACCACATCGAGGACGAAGCGGGCGTCGGCGACGCGTACGGCCGCCGTCTTCTTCAACAGCGCGGTCACCGCCGCCGGGCCGGACTGCTGCGCCTTCTCGAACTCCTCCGGCAGCCGGGAGACGGCCACACGCCCATCGGGGAACTCCACGGCCGACACGTCGTAGGGATGGTCGATGGCGATCACCACATAGCCGCGGGAGGCCAGGTCGTCCGTGAGCGTCGCGCCCAAAGAGCGCGGGTCCACGACACCCGGCGAGTACAGCACCACGGGGTGCGCCGCGCTGCGGTCGAGCGGCGCCGCGGTGTGGGCGAAGGTCCGCGTCGCCGCCCAGTCGACGCGGCCCGTCGGCAGTCCCCCGAAGTTGTTGAGCCGGTCGAAGCCCGCCGCCTCCCGAGCCGTCAGCTGCGGCGCCCGCGCGTGCCCGGCCACCGTGCGCGCCGGGTAGCGCACGTCCACCATCAACTCCCGTGCGGGAGCCGCCGTCCACGGGTCGGGGCGGGAGCGGTCCACCAGGCGCAGCGCCACTCTGCCCACCGGGTGCGGGCCGCTCGGAGCAGGTAACCGGAGCCGCACCCGCTGCGGCGCGGCGGCCACCGCCGGCGCCGCGCCCAGGGTCAACAGCGCCGCGCCGGCCGCGAGTACACCCCGCCGGGCCGGTCCGCCCATCGCAATCGTGCCGAGTTCGTCCATGGCTCAAGATTCACGGGCCCGCCCCCGGCACACCATCCGGCAGGCCCCCGGTTCCCCTCAGGGCGATCCCTGAGATCTCGTCGGGGGGCAATCCCCCAGAAGTCACCATGTGACCAGGTCGGGCGCCGTCCACCTGTCGATACTCGTGTCAAGAGCGTGCCCACCTCCTCGTATGCTCGGGGGCGACGCCGACGGACCGATCTTGGAGTGAGTACTGGTGGCGCGACGGCCGAGGGACACCTGGGACCGCTTCATGGCATCCGATCCGGGGCTGCTGCGCCTGATGGCCGGGCTGCGGATCGTCGCGGCCATCGGGCTGACGCTCGCCGCGCTCGCGCTCCTCGGCACGGACGTGACACACATGGTCGCGGGCGCGATGGCCGCGATGGTGAGCACGTTCGCGATCCGTGAGAAGAACCTGCGGGGGCAGGCGATCACGCTCGCGTGGGGATTCCCGGTGGCGCTCGCCGCCGTGGCCCTCGGCGCGCTGCTGCACAGCAAGGTGATCGCGGGTGATCTCTTCTTCATCGCGCTGATCTTCGGCGCGGTCTACTTCCGCCGGTTCGGCGACCGGGGCACGGCCCTCGGCCTGATGGGTTTCCAGGTCTACTTCGTGTCGCTGTTCGTGAACGCGACTCCCGATCAACTGCCGGTTCTCGCGGGCACGTTGGCCGTGGCGTTCGCCTGTAGCGCGGTGGCCCGGTTCGCGCTGGTGCCGGAGACGCCGCAGCGCGTGCTCGATCGGCTGCGGGGCGCCTTCCGGGCGCGGCTCGCGCAGTTGGTGACCGCGCAGACGAGGTTGCTCGACGCCGCGCCGGAGGATCTGGACGACGTACTGAACGATCTGCGGCACCACACCTCGCGGCTGCACGAGACGGCGCTGATGATCCAGGGCCGGCTCGAGGACGGCGCCGGGGACGCGGCGACCGCCTCGCTGATCCAGCGCCGTATCGCCGACGCGGAGATCTCCGCGGAGCGCCTCGGCATGCTGCTGCTGAACGCGCGCAGCGCCGAACGTGCCGACACCCTCACCCTGCACCTCCCCCACGCGCCCGCGCCGGCCGCGGGCAAGCTGCTGTTCCGCGACGACGAGGACGAGGCGACGGCCACCCTCCGCCGCGATCTGGGCGCCCTGCACCTGATGGTGTCCCGCCCCGCCGATGCCAACCGGGGCACGGCCGTCGCCCAGATCCGCAACCGTCTGCTCGGCTACCGAGACGAGGAACGGATGCCTCCGGGCGCCACGCTCGCCGTGCAGGACGTGTTCCGCGGTATCGGTGAGGCGGCCCGCGCGGTGATGGGCCTGCGGATCGCGCTCGACGGCCCGCAGGACGAGTCGGACGACTCCCCCGCCACGACGCGTTCGCGTGAGGAGCTGGAGGCGGAGGACATGTCCATCACCGGCACCGTCGCCCTGGCCGACACGGAGAAGGAGTCCGACGAGGGCGCGGACGAGGACGACCGCTCGGGCCTCGACCGGCCCACCACCCGCGCCGCCTTCCAGGTCGCCGTCGGCTCCGCCCTCGCGATCGTCGGCGGCGAGTTCCTCTCCAGCCAGCGCTGGTACTGGGCCGTCCTGACCTGCTGGGTCGTCTTCCTCAACACCGCGTCCACGGGCGAGATCGTCATCAAGGGCTACCGCCGTGTCCTCGGCACGGTGCTCGGTGTGCTCGCCGGGGTGCTGCTCGCGGGAGCGGTCGGCAATCACACGTGGCTGGCGTTCGTCCTGGTGCTGCTGTGCGTGTTCGCCGCGTTCTTCACCGCTCCACTGTCGTACGCGCTGATGTCGTTCTTCGTGACGGCGATGCTGGGCCTGCTGTACACGCTCCTGAACACCTACAGCCTCGACGTGCTGGTGCTGCGCATCGAGGAGACCGCGCTCGGTGCGGCGTGCGGCATCATCGCGGCGATGCTGGTCCTCCCGGTGCGCACCGACAGCCGCACCGACGAACTGCTCGCCACCGTCCTGGAGCGGCTCGGCGATGTCGTGGCGGGCGCGGTGGAGCAGCTCAGCGGCGGCCCGGCCGCGGACCTGCTCGACCGGGCGCGGGACCTCGACACCGCCCTGGACGACCTGCGCGCGTCCACCAAGCCGCTGACCCACGCGATCGCCCCGCAGCGCGAGCGGCGGCAGACTGTGCGCTATCTGGTGGCGCTCCTGGAGACGTCCGCGTACCACGCGCGTTCCCTGGCGGCGACCGCCGAGCTCGTCCCGTACAGCAAGCATGTGGCCGCCGATCCGCGGCTCGGCAGGGCGGCGCGGCGTATCGCGCACAACATCGATGTGCTGGTGGCGCAGGTGAACGATGAGGACACCACCGGCGCCGTCGAGTCCGGCGCGAGCATCGCGGCGATGCTGGAGACGGACGGCCTGGGGGTGCCGGCCGCGAACACGGTGACGTTCCGTGTGCTGCGTCACCTTCAGCGGCTCGACGAGGGGATCTCCGGTCTGGCCCGGCCGCTCGGCGTCTCCGTGGGACAGCGCACATAGCCGGGCCCTGCCTTCAAACCCGTTCCGACCTGGGGATACGATCCCCGGACCCCTCCGAACCCGATGTCGCGCCGACGCATGACTGGAGCCACCTCGTGAGTGCCGCCGCACCCGATCCCCACTCCTTGCTCCCGCTGAGCCGAGTACCGCGTACGGGGCTGCCGCCGCGCGCCGTCGTCGTGGGCGACCCGGAGCGCGCCGCGGCCGTCGCCGCGCTGCTCGACGACGCCGTGGAGGTGTCGTACAACCGCGAGTACCGCACGTTCAGCGGGACGTGGCGCGGAGTGCCGATGGTCGTCGCCTCGCACGGCATCGGCGGGCCCGGCGCGATCCTGTTGTTCCAGGAGCTGGCCGACGCGGGCGTGAAGACGTTCGTGCGGTTCGGTACGGCGGGTGCGATGCGTCCGGGGATCGGCGACGGCGACCTGGTCGTCGCGGAGGCCGCGGTGCGCGACGACGGTGTGACCGGCCAGCTGGTGCCCGCCGAGTATCCGGCGGTGTCCGCTCCGGAGGCCGTGCTCGCCCTCACGCGCGCGGCGCGCGAGGCGGGCGCGCCGCACCACCGGGGAATCGTGTGGACGCGGGCGGCGTTCCAACCAGGGTTGATCCCGCTGAACCAGTACGACGGCGCGGGCCTCGCGGCGATCGAGATGGAGGTGTCCGCGCTGTTCGTCACGGCGTCGCTGCGCGGGCTCGTCGCGGGCGCCGTGCTCGTCGTCGACGGGGTGAACGCGGACGACCTGGTGGACGAGGAGAGCACCGGCGGCTACGACCCGCACCGCGAGGTCGTCGCGGAGGGCGTCGCGCGCGGCAGCGTCGTGGCCCTGGAGGCGCTGCGCATACTTACGGAGGAGCAACTGTGACCGAGTCCGTCGATCTGCTGGTGCACGGCGGCACCGTCCTCACCGTCGACGACGCGTCGACCGTGCTCGCCGACGGCGCGGTCGCCGTGCGCGACGGCGAGATCGTGGCGGTGGGACCCGCGGACGAGCTGCGCGCCCGCCACACGGCCACCGACACCATCGACGCGTCCGGCGGCCTGGTGCTCCCCGGCCTGATCAACACGCACACGCACCTCGCAATGACGCTGCTGCGCGGCGCCGCCGACGACGTGACGCTCCAGGAGTTCCTGGGCCGGGTCGTCCCCGCAGAGGCGCGCCTGCTCGACCCCGGCACCGTCGCCTCCGCCGTCCGCGTGGCCGTCGCAGAGAGCGTGCGCGCAGGTGTCACCTCCGCGCTCGACATGTACTGGTTCCACGAGGCCGCCGAGGAGGCCGCGCGCACGGCGGGCTGGCGGCTGCACTCGGGGCCGCTGTTCATGGACGTTCCCGAGCCGCCGGACGGCCGGCCGTACAAGGAGCGCATGGAGTGGGCGCGCCGGGACCTCGCGGCACGCCCCGCCGGCACCCGCCCCGTCCTGTTCGCGCACTCGACGTACACCCTCTCCCCCGAGCAGCTCACCGAGTGCTTCGCGCTGGCCCGCGAGTTCGGTGCGCTCATCCACCTGCACGCGGCGGAGAACGCCGCCGAGGTCGCGGGCGTCGAGGTGGCGCACGGCAAGCGGCCGGTGGAACTCCTCGAATCCCTCGGCCTGTTGGGCCCCGACGTGGTGCTCGCGCACGCCGTCGACCTGACCGGCGGCGAGATCGCGGCGATCGCCCGCGCGGGCGCCTCGGTCGCCCACTGCCCGGTGTCGAACCTGAAACTGGGCTGCGGCATCGCGCCGGTCCCCCGGCTGCTGAGCGCCGGTGTCACCGTCGGCCTCGGCACGGACGGCGCCGTCAGCTCGAACACCCTCGACATGCTGGGCGCGGTGCGGCAGGCGGCGCTGGTGCACAAGGCGGACGGCGATCCGACGGCGGTCGGCGCCGAGCAGGCCGTGCGCATGGCGACCATCGAGGGCGCCCGCGCCCTGGGCCTCGCCGACACACTCGGCTCGCTGGAGGTCGGCAAGCGCGCCGACCTGGCCGTCCTCGACCTGAACCGGCCGCACCTCACACCGCGCCACGACCCGTACGCGATGCTCGCCTACGCCGCGCAGGCCTCCGACGTGCGGGACACCGTCGTCGATGGCAGGGTCCTTATGCGCGACCGTACGCTCACGACTCTCGACGAGGGCGCGGTCCTCGCCGATCTGGAGGCCCTCGCATGACCGGCCACGCGACCCGAGGCTTCGTCGGTCGCCCCCGCGTCCACAACCCCGGCCTGCCGCCGGGCCAGTACGACGCGGGCGACGACTGGCCGGTGCTCTCGGCCGAGGTGACACCTCAACTCGACCGCGAGGACTGGACGTTCACGATCGACGGCCTGGTCGCCGAGGAGCGCACCTGGACGTGGGACGAGGCGCGGGCGCTGCCCCCGGCGACGTACAGCGGTGACATCCACTGCGTGACGACCTGGTCGAAGTTCGGGGTGCGCTTCGGTGGTGTCTCGCTCGACACGTTCCTCGACGCGGTGCGCCCCTCCCCCGGGGCGACGCACATCATGGCGTACTCGCACACCGGATACTCCGCGAATCTGCCGCTCGCCGACGTGACGGGCGGCAAGGCGTGGCTCGCCTTCACCTACGAGGACGAGCCGCTGCCGACCGAACACGGCGGTCCCGCCCGCCTGTTGGTGCCGCACCTCTACTTCTGGAAGAGCGTGAAGTGGGTCGCGGGCATCAGGCTCCTCGATCACGACGAGCCCGGTTTCTGGGAGCAGAACGGGTACCACGCGCGGGGCAACCCCTGGGAAGAACAGCGATACGCAGGTGACTGAGACCGTGCCGGAGACCACCACCTTCACGCCGCCGACCCGGTTCGCCGTGCCGGGCCGCATCGCCGCCGGTCAGGGCGCCGCCCTGTGGCAGCGTGCCGTGCTCACGGAGATCCGCCGGGAGACGGCGAACGCGTCGACGTTCCGCTTCGCGGTGCCCGGCTGGCAGGGGCATCTGCCGGGCCAGCACCTGATGCTGCGACTGACCGCCGAGGACGGTTATCAGGCGCAGCGCCACTACTCGCTCGCGTCCGCGCCCGACGACTCGGGGCACATCGAGCTGACCCTCGACCACGTCGAGGACGGCGAGGTGTCCGGCTTTCTGCACACCGAGGCGCGCGTCGGCGACGAGGTGGAGATGCGCGGCCCGCTCAGCGGCTTCTTCGCGTGGCCGGGCGACCGGCCCGCACTGCTGCTCGGCGCGGGTTCGGGTGTCGTGCCCCTGATGTCGATGATCCGCCACCACAGGCAGCGCCGGCTGACCGTCCCGCTGAAGCTGATCGTGTCGGCACGCACGCGTGCGGACCTGATCTACGCGCAGGAGTACGGGGCGGAGACGACGCCGGTACTCACCCGTGAGGGCGAGCACCGACGTCTGGCCGCGGATCATCTGGCGCCGTACTTCACCGAGGGTGCGCCACAGTGGGAGGCGTACGTGTGCGGCTCCAACTCCTTTGCCGAGCACGCCTCACAGCTACTGGTCGGCCTCGGTCAGCCGGTGGACCGGATCCGCATCGAGCGCTTCGGCTGACGGCTACCGCACGCCGGCCCAGCGCTTGATGGTGGCTGTGGCCGCGTCCTTCTCGTTCGCGGGCAGCGCGGAGATCCGGGCGCCATGGTTGGACTTCGGCACGATGTACTTGTACGAGTCGTTCTTGCTGGGCGTGAACTGCTCGGCGCTCCACGGGTCGTTCTGCCCGTAGACGAACAGCATCCGCTCGGACTTCGTACGCACCCATTTGTCGACGCCCTTGATGACGGTGCCGTCATACGTGGTGCGCATGTCCGCGGGCAGCACGGAGTTCGGCTGGTAGATGTCCGGGTAGTGGCGGACACCCTTGAGGTTCTTGAACTTCAGGTCGGCCCAGCCGAGTTGGGCGGCGGCCTGCCGGTAGTAGGGGCCCGAGCTGTTGGCGCCGAGCGTGGAGTCCTCGTAGATGGACAGACCGTGGTCGAGGGACCACTTGTAGAGGTCGTCGTCGGAGACCTTCTTGGCGTCGGGCACGGTCGGGCAGTTGTCGACGGAGCCGGACTGCCAGAAGTTCCACACCTGGTCGAGGACCGCGAACTCGTAGGCCCTGTCGGTCGTTCCGAGGGTGTTGGTGAAGGTGTAGCCCTCGTCCTTCGCGGTCTTCTCGAACTTGGGCAGCAGGGTGTCGCGGCGCGCCAGCATCTCGCGCTGCACGGCGGCGAGCGCGTCGCGGCACTGCTGGGTGCCGACCCTCTTGAAGAAGTCCTCGTAGCCGCTGTCGTCGTCGTTGTTGGCGTCGTTCGGGGCGACGTAGGCGACGACGCCGTCGTAGTCCTTGGGGTGGAAGCGGTAGTGGTACGTGGCCGTCATGCCGCCCTTGGAGCCGCCGGTCGCCAGCCACTTCGACGTCTTCTCGTACAGCGGCCGCACGGCCCGCACGATGCCGTGTTCGTCGGCGGCCTCCTGCTGGACGGTCATCTTGCCCCAGGGGGTGCCGCCGGCCGGTACGGACGGGCCGAAGAAGCGGTGCTCGACGCTGAGTTGGTTGGCATCGAGGAGGGTGGTGGGCTCGCGGGTCGAGGAGGACAGTTCGTAGCCGCCGGTGTAGACGACGACGGGCTTGGCCGTCGACTTGTGCCAGAGCGTGAAGCGCTGCTGGAAGGTACCGAGGCCGGGTCTCGCGTGGTCGACCGGCTGCGTGATCGACAAGGAGTAGAGCGGGAAGCCCTCCTTGTCGGTGACGCCGGTGACGCTCACTCCGGGCAGGGCCCGCAACTGGTCCTCAAACGAGGCGGACGCGGCGGTCGCCGGTGCCGCGGTGGCGGCGAGGGCGCCCGCCGTGAGGGCGGCGGACAGCAGCAGCGTGGGTATGGCGCGCAGGCGCACAAGGGCCTCCCTGGGTCGAGGGAACGGTGCGGCGGATCGGTGATCCACCGACCGAGACCCTAACCCGCGACGCCCGCCCAGGAGTTGGGCTCGCACCGAAATGAGCGGAGCCGGGACCCCGCGCCGGGGTCCCGGCTCCGCTCACCGGATGATCGGCCTGGATCAGAGCTGGCCGGACTCGGCGATCGTGATCTTGGCGGAGGTGCCGCCGCTGCGCGAGCCGAGGGACTCGATCTTCTTCACGAGCTCCATGCCGTCCTCGACCTCGCCGAAGACGACGTGCTTGCCGTCCAGCCAGTCGGTGACGATGGTGGTGATGAAGAACTGCGAGCCGTTGGTGTTCGGGCCCGCGTTGGCCATGGAGAGCTGGCCCGGCTTGGTGTGCTTGAGCTGGAAGTTCTCGTCGGCGAACTTCTCGCCGTAGATGGACTTGCCACCGGTGCCGTTACCGGCGGTGAAGTCGCCGCCCTGCAGCATGAACTGCGGGATGACGCGGTGGAAGGACGAGCCGGCGTAGCCGAAGCCCTTCTCGCCCGTGCACAGGGCACGGAAGTTCTCCGCGGTCTTCGGGACGACGTCCTCGAAGAGGTTGAACGTGATCCGACCAGCGGGCTCGCCGTTGATCTCGATGTCGAAGTAGGTCTTGATTGCCATGGGCCCAATCCTTTCATCACCAGCCCCGGATTGCCGATTCGGCCCGTCGGGATGGCCATTTTCGTACGCCATTCGTACGCTGCGTGACGATCTGCTTGCGGGGCGGATACGTTCAGGCCGCAAGCCGGTCCCGCGCCTGCACGCCCTCACCGAGCGGCCGCACGCCGTAGGCCTTGCCGAGGCCGTGCGCGGGCATGTCGCCGTAGATCGTCTCGTACGCGCCGGCGGGCACGAGATAGGTCTCGTGCCAGATGCCGACGTGCCCCTTGCTCTTGCGGGCATAGCGGTTGATGCGGGCCCACCAGGGCTGGTGCCGCTTGCCGGAGGCGGCAGCGTAGGCGAGCAGCTTCTCCTTCGACTCCCAGTACTGGATCACGTAGAAGTTGCGCGGATCTGAGGTGCCCAGCACATGGTGGAGCAGGCCGGCCGTGCGATCCTTGCCCAGTTCCCGCAGCATCATGGGCATCGCGTACATCACCGGGAGCCAGCGGTGGACCGCCCAGAACCGGTTGATCCGCATACCGACGACGAAGAGCACGACGTCGCCGTCGGCGGCCGCCGTCACCCTTCCCCTCTCCAGTTTCGTGAGCACAACTCCCCCGTTCCCGTCGGATATTGAGAGGGGGTCAGGGGTCCCCCGATCCCCTGACCCGTGTTTGGATAGTGACACTTTCCAAGAAGGGGCACAAGGGATGCGACTGGCAGAGC
Source organism: Streptomyces sp. UC4497 (assembly GCF_054871485.1). NCBI lineage: Bacteria > Bacillati > Actinomycetota > Actinomycetes > Kitasatosporales > Streptomycetaceae > Streptomyces > Streptomyces sp. UC4497. The sequence continues at coordinate 127,049 of NZ_JBTYHB010000013.1, forward strand.
TGAGCGAGCGCAGCGGGGTGCCGGTCGGCACGATCAAGTACTACCTGCGCGAGGGGCTGTTGCCGCAGGGCGAGCGGATCAGCGCCACCCAGGCCGCGTACGGCGAGGCGCATCTGCGGCGGCTCGGCCTGATCAGGGCGATGATCCAGATCGGGCGGATCCCGGTGGCCACCGTGCGGGAGGTGCTCGGGCACGTCGACGACGAGTCCCTGGGCACGACCTTCCGCCTCGGCGCCGCCCTGTGGGCGATGCCGCAGCCGCCCGAGGCGCCCGCGGACGACCCGCTGACGGTGGAGGTGACCGAGGCTGTCGACCGGTTCCTCGGCGACATGGGCTGGCACAACGCGCGCGAGATCGGCGTCCTCTCCCCCACCTACCGCGCCCTGGTCACCACGATCGTCACACTGACCCGCCTCGGCTTCTCCCGGGGGCCCGAGACCCTCGCGCGGTACGCGCACCTCATGGAGGACGTGGCCCAGCTGGACCTGGACCAACTCGACACCTACGAGGACGACTCCGAGAAGGTCGAGCTGGCGGTCGCGGCGGCGGTCCTGTACGACCCCCTGCTGCTCGCGCTGCGCCGGCTCGCCCAGGAGGAGCACTCCACGCGCCGCTACGGCTTGTGAGGCTCAGGGGAGCGCCACATACGATGGCGACCGGACGCCGAACGCTCTGCGGCGGACACACAACGGGAGGGACCCAATGATCATCTTCGGCACGCGGGGCTACGCGTACCAGCTCGCGATCCTCACCTTCGTCTGCGGCAGCTGCGGCAATCCCGCGGCGCACACACTGCGGAAGTTCGTCACGAAGTTCACGCTGTTCTTCATCCCGCTGTTCCCGATCTCGACGAAGTACCAGGCGCAGTGCACGTTCTGCGGCGCCGCGCACCAGGTGCCCAAGGATCACGTGGACGGGATGCTCGCGCAGGCCGCCGGGCCAGGGGCCGGGGCTCCCCAGCAGCAACAGCAGCACCACCAGGGCTAGTTCGCCCGCCGGGGGGGGGCGGATGCCGATAAAGGTGGCCCTGCCGCCTCCCAGGGGGGAGAGGGGGCGACAGGGCCACGGGCTCGAGCGCCCGGGGGGGTGGGCTGCTTGAGCGTCTGTTCTCCTGCTGCCCGGGATCGGGCTGGGCATGCACGCCGCTCGAAGAATCGTCCCGGCAGCTTTTCAGGCCCTCGTCAGTAGTCGGCTTTCATGGCCGCCCGCACCTCCCTGAGCGTCGCGTCGGCGACCGCGCCCGCCCGCTCGTTCCCGGCCCGTAGCACGCCCCTGACCAGGCCGCGGTCCTGCGCGTAGCACGCGCGCCTGGCCCGGATCGGCGCGAGGTACTCGTTCACGGACTCGGTCACGCGCCTCTTGAGCGCGGCGCCGCCCCCGCCCCCGATCTCTTCCGCCACCACGTGCGGGTCGACGCCTTCGCACAGGGCCGCGAGCAGGACGAGCGAGGAGACCTCGGGGCGGGCCCCCGGGTCGTAGGTGATGTGGCGTTCGGCGTCGGTCTTGGCGCCGCGGATCAGCCGCGCGGTCTCGTCGGGTGTCGCGGACAGGGCGATGGCATTGCCGCGGGACTTGCTCATCTTGGTGCCGTCGGTGCCGAGCAGCAGCGACGCCGTGGACAGCAGGGCGTCGGGCTGCGGGAAGACCGGGGTGCCGTTGCCGTAGCGGTCGTTGAAGCGGCGGGCGACGGTGCGGGTGACCTCCAGGTGCGGCAGCTGGTCCTGGCCCACGGGGACGAGGTTCGCCTTGCAGAAGAGGATGTCGGCGGCCTGGTGCACGGGATAGGTGAACATCAGGCCGCTCACCGCGGACTGCCGGGAGTGGGCGATCTCGTCCTTGACGGTGGGGTTGCGGCTCAGCTCGGCGACCGAGACGAGGCTGAGGAACGGCAGCAGCAGCTGGTTCAGGGCCGGCAGGGCGCTGTGCGTGAAGATCGTGGAGCGCTCGGGGTCGATGCCGATGGCCAGGTGGTCGAGGACCAGCTCCTCGACGTGTTCGGTGAGGTTCTCGGCGATGTCGCGGTCGGTGAGGACCTGATAGTCGGCGATGAGAACGAAGGTCTCTACGCCGAGGTCCTGAAGCCGGACGCGGTTGTGCAGGGTGCCGAAGTAGTGCCCGAGGTGCAGGCGGCCGGTGGGCCGGTCCCCGGTGAGGATGCGGAACTGTCCGGGATCCTTGCGGATCAGCTGTTCCAGCTCGGCGCCGCGTTCCTGCGCGGCGGAGGTGCCGAGGGTGCCGGTGCTGCTGCTCATGGTGGTCTCTCCCCTGGGTCACGGGCGCCCTCGGGACGGCGTGACCTCCGGGTGGGAGGGCATGAAGAAAGGGCCGTCCTGGGACGGCCCTTGTACGTGCTTGTCTGCGCGGCCGCCTCTAAGTGAGGCGCCACCAGTTCAGGCACGAAGAACGATGCATGCGGCAATCGTACACCTGACGGTCCGTGCGGGTCAGGCGCTCACGGGCGTGAACCGCACCGGCAGCGCCTGGGGCCCGCGGGTGAAGACGCCCCGCTCGACCGGGTCGAAGCCGTCGGCGAGCCGCAGGTCCGGCATGGCGTCGAGGAGCTGGTTCACCCCGGTCTCCACCTCCGCCTTCGCGAGCAGCGCGCCGACGCAGAAGTGCCGGCCGAGCGCGAAGGCGAGGTGGTCGGCGGCGGCCGAGAACGCGGTCGTGGTGGTCAGGTCCTCGCGGAACAGGTCGAAGCGGTCCGGGTCCTTGTACCGGTTCTCGTCGCGGTTGGCGGCGCCGATGAGGCAGGTGACGGTGGCCCCGGCCGGGACGGTGCCGCCGGTGAGCTCCACGTCGACGGCGGACTGACGCATGATCATATGGACGGGCGGGGTGACGCGCAGCGTCTCGGCGAAGGCCCGCGCGATCAGGGACCGGTCCGCGCGCACGGCCGCCAGCTGCTCGGGGTTCGCGAGCAGGTTGGCGAAGATGCTGGCGATCGCCTTGTCGGTGGTCTCGCCGCCCGCGGCGAGCAGCAGGCTGCAGAACGCCTTGATGTCCTCGTCGCTCATCCGCACCCCGTCGACCTCGGCGGCGCACAGCGCCGAGAGCAGGTCGTCGCCGGGGTTCTCGCGGCGCTCCTGGATGACCGGGATCATGTACTCGGCGAACTCGACGCGGGTCCGCTCCCCCGCCGCGGCGACGTCCGGGTCGCCCGCCAGGTTGCCGAGGAAGTTGATGACGGCGGTGTACCAGCCGTGGAAGCGGGCGTGGTCGGCCTTGTCGAGGCCGAGCATGTCGGCGATGACGTTGACCGGCAGGCGGGTGGCGTAGTCGGCGACGAGGTCGGCGGAGCCGGTGTTCCTGAACTGGTCTATGAGTTCACGGGAGTTGCGCTCGATGACGGGCAGGAACTTGTCCTGCAGTTCGCTGCCCCGGAAGGCGGGCGCGACGAGCGCGCGGCGCACCGCGTGCTCCCGCCCGCTCATCTGCAGGATCGTCCTGCCGTGCACGGGTTCGAGCTGCCAGTCGTAATTGTCGGTGGTGAACGTCGCCTCTTTGTCCTTGAAGACGCGCTCCACATCGGCGTACCGCGACACGATCCAACTCTGCGTCGCCTCATGCCAGATGAGCGGGGCGGACTCGCGCATCGCGCGGTAGGCGGGATACGGGTTCGCGGCGAACTCGGGCGAGAGGATGTCGGGGACCTGCGCGGTGGACATGGGGCTCCCTGCGGGGGTGCAACGGGCGGGACGCGTCAGCCTATTGACCGTCCGTCAGCCCGTACACCCCCACTCCGTGTCAGCCGTTCGGGAGGATCACCGCACGCCCGTTGATCTTGCCGTCGTGCAGCAGCTCGTACGCCTTGGGGGCGTCGTCGAGCGAGAACGTCTCGGTGTGCACGGAGAGGGATCCGGCCCGCGCCAGGTCGAGGACCTCGATGAGCTCACCGCGGCTGCCCCAGTACGGGGCGGTGACGCTGACCTCGAAGTTGGTCTGGCCGAAACCGACGGGCAGGGTGCCGCCGCCGATGCCGACGATCGTGACGTCGCCCTCGATGGCGGCGATGGCGCCCGCGGTGTCGACGGTGGGCTGGACGCCGACGAAGTCGAACACGGCCTCGGCGCCGCGCCCGCCGGTCAGCTCCCTGACCTTTCCCGCGGCCTCCCCGTTGGACAGGATCGCCTCGTGCGCGCCGACGGTCTTGGCCAGCGCGAGCTTTTCCTCGGTCACGTCGAGGGCGACGACGCGGGCGGCGGTCATGGCGCGCAGCAGCTGGATGGCCACGTGACCGAGGCCGCCGGTGCCGATCACGACGGCGGTGGAGCCGGGCACCAGCTTGGGCAGGGAGCGCTTGATCGCGTGGTACGGCGTGAGGCCCGCGTCGGTGAGCGGCACGGTCGCAACGGGGTCGAGGCCGTTGATCGGCGCGAGGTGGCGCGGGTCGTCCACGATCATGTACTCGGCCATCGAGCCGGGGGCGCCGAGTCCGGGCGGGCGGATGCCGAGCTCGTCGGCGCGCAGGCAGTAGTTCTCCTTGCCCTGCGCGCAGTTGGCGCAGGTGCCGCAGCCCCACGGCCCGTAGACGGCGACGGAGTCGCCCTCCTCGATCCCGGTCACACCGGCACCGAGCGCGGCGACGGTGCCGACGCCCTCGTGCCCGAGGGTCAGCGGCAGCTCGTAGGGGAAGCCCTCGGCGGGCCAGCTCATCACGGCGATGTCGGAGTGGCACACACCGGCGGCGGTGACCTTCAGGAGGACCTGCCCGGGACCGGGCTCCGGATCGGGGACGGTGACGACCTCGGGCGGTGCCCCGATGGTCCGGTACTGAAGTGCCTTCATGGCTCGACTCCTTCGTCGCTCTCGCCGACCCCCGCACTCCCCACCGTAACTCGCTCACGTCCCAATGGGACACATGTCCCAGTGGGACATGTGTCACGGCACAAAAAAGGACCCCGACCGTACGGGGGAGAACGGTCGGGGCCTGGTTCAAAGTTTAACAGCATGCGGCCGGTGCCCGACGCCGGTCCGGCGGGGGCCGGAGGTGAGGTCGGACACATCAGTTCATCTGGCCTTTATAAGGTTCTTTTCGGGCGCGAGTGCCACGAGCCGCCGCAGCCCATATGGTGACAACAGCCAACTGACGCCCTCCCTCGCCATCGGAGCACTAGTGGCCGACCCCCAGCCCGTCCTCCTCACCCCGCCCGCGAAGGCCGCCGTCTTCCTGGTCGTCACGATCGCGCCGGGCGGCGAGCCCGCCGTCCGCGACACGCTCGAGGAGCTGTCGGGGCTGAGCCGCTCCGTCGGCTTCCGCGACCGCGACGCCGCCCTCGGCTGCATCGTCGGCATCGGCTCGACCGCCTGGGACCGCCTGTTCAGCGGCCCCAGGCCGCGCGAACTGCACCCGTTCCAGGCACTCGCGGGCCCCCGGCACCTGGCCCCCGCGACCCCCGGCGACCTCCTCTTCCATCTGCGCTCGCGGCGCATGGATCTCTGCTTCGAGCTGGCCCGCGTGATCATCGGCCGGCTCGGCTCCGCCGTCACCGTCGTCGACGAGGTGCACGGCTTCAAGTACTTCGACGACCGCGATCTGCTCGGCTTCGTGGACGGCAGCGAGAACCCGACCGGGCGGGCCGCCGCCGAATCCGTCTTCGTGGGCGACGAGGACCCGGACTTCAGCGCCGGCTCCTACGTCATCGTCCAGAAGTACGTGCACGACATGGCCGCCTGGGAAGCACTGCCCGCTTCGGAGCAGGAGAAGGTCATCGGCCGCACGAAGACCGCGAACATCGAACTGGACGACGACGTGAAGCCCGCCGACTCGCACGTCGCGCTGAACACCATCGTCGACGAGGACGGCACGGAACGGCAGATCCTGCGCGAGAACATGCCGTTCGGCAACGTCGGCCAGGGCGAGTTCGGCACGTACTTCATCGGCTACGCGCGCACCCCGGACGTCACCGAGCGGATGCTGCGCAACATGTTCCTCGGCGACCCACCCGGCACCCACGACCGGATCCTCGACTTCTCGACCGCGGTCACCGGATGCCTGTTCCACGTGCCGAGTGCCGACTTCCTCGACGACCTGCCCGAGCCGCCGACCGGCGCCGCCACCGCGGACCCCGCGCTCGGCTCCCTCGGCATCGGCAGCCTCAAAGGAGCCTGAAGACCATGAGTAGCGCCCCGAACCCCACCCCGAGCAACAATCTGCACCGCGAGCTCGCCCCGATCACGCCCGCCGCCTGGGCCGAGATCGAGGAGGAGGCGACGCGCACCTTCCAGCGCCATGTCGCGGGCCGCCGCGTCGTGGACGTCACAGGCCCAGACGGCGCCGACCTCTCGGCCGTCGGCACCGGGCACCTCTCCGAGATCGCGCCGCCCGCTCCGGGCGTGACGGCGCGCCTGCGCGGCGTGCAGCCGCTGGTCGAGCTGCGGGTGCCGTTCACGGTGAGCCGGCAGGCCGTGGACGACGTGGAGCGCGGCTCCAAGGACTCCGACTGGCAGCCCGTGAAGGACGCGGCGCGCGCCATGGCCTACGCGGAGGACCAGGCGATCTTCGACGGGTACACGGCGGCCGGCATCGAGGGGCTGCGCGAGCGCACCTCGAACCCGGTCCTGAGCCTGCCGGCCGAGGCCCGCGACTACCCGGACACGATCAGCCGGGCGCTCACCGCGCTGCGCCTCGCAGGCGTGGCGGGTCCGTACGCGCTGCTGCTCGGGGCCGACGCGTACACGGCGGTCAGCGAGACCTCCGACCACGGCTATCCGATCGCCAACCACCTCGGCCGGATCCTGGACGGCGAGCTGATCTGGGCGCCGGCGCTGAACGGGGCGTTCGTCCTGTCCAAGCGCGGCGGCGACTTCGAGCTGCGGCTCGGCCAGGATCTGGCGATCGGCTACAGCACGCACGACGCGCACAGCATCGAGCTGTACTTCCACCAGACCCTGACGTTCCTGCCGTACACGGACGAGGCCGTGGTCGCGCTCAAGGCCTGAACGCGCCCGGGAGTCGTCAGCCGGTGATCCGCGCGATGAACGCGTCGAGGTTGCCGAGGGCCCGGTCCACGCGCTCGTCCAGCGTGAGCGACTCCTCGTAGCGGCCCGCGCGCAGCTTCGGCTGCTTCTTGCCGCGCAGGTACAGGGAGCAGGCCAGGTCGGCGCAGACGTACAGGCCGACCGTGTTTCCGTCGCGGCCGCGGGCCCCGGCGAGCGGCGCGGCGAACAGGGACACGCCCGACGAGGCGTGTCCGGTCAGGCAGATCTGGCACAGGCTCGACTTCATGGCGCTGGTGCGCCCGCTCTGCGGCACGCGCAGGCTGATGCCGACCGGCCCGTCGTCCGTGGGGCGCACGAGGTGCGCGCGCAGCGGCGCGCCCGGGTCCACCCAGCCGAGGAAGTCCAGGTCGTGCCAGGGCAGCTCGGCGAAGTCGAGGGGCAGCCGCATACGGCTCGCCTCACCCTTGGTGCAGTTCACGAAGGACGAGCGGATCTGTTTGTCGCTGAGTGGTTCCACATCGTGGACCTTACAAAGCCGCTCGTCGATCATGCATCCGGATATTCGTGCCGCGGTCAGCCGGTGTGCGGGATCACCGCCACCGGGCACGGCGCGTGGTGCAGCACCGCGTGGGCGACCGAGCCGATGCGGGAGCCGATCGCGGTGCGGCGCGCACGGCGGCCGACGACGAGCAGCTGGGCCTCGGGCGCGACCGAGAGCAGCACCTGGCCCGCGCTGCCGATCTCGACGTGCTCCTTGACCGGCACATCCGGGAAGCGCTCGCGCCAGGGGTCGAGCGCTGCGCCGAGGGCCTTCTTCTCGTACGGTTCCATGCCGCCCGCCTCGTCGAGCAGGGCGAACGAGCTGGGGCTGTAGGAGAACACCGGCGGCAGGCTCCACGCGCGGACCGCCCGCACGGCCACACCTCGGGCCTGCGCGGTCGTGAAGGCGAACTCCATCGCGGCAGCGCTGTCCTCCGGTTCGCCCTCCTGGCCGACGATCACGTCGCGCCCGCTCGCCTCGGCCGGCGCCACGTCGTCCGCGCGGACGAGGACGACGGGCCGCTCGGCCTTGGCGATCACCTGCTGGCCGACCGAGCCGACGATGAAGCCGACGATCACGCCGTGCCCTCGCGAGCCGAGCACCAGGGCCTCGCCGTCCCGCGCGGCCGCCAGCAGGGACTCGGCGGCCCCGTCGCCGTCGAGCACGTCGGTGGTGACCGCGAGCCCGGGGTGGCGTTCGGCGATCTCCTGCTCGACGTCCGCGAGCAGATCGCCCGCCCACTGCGTGAGCGCGGACTCGTCCGCGGCGAGCACCAGGCTGTCGGGGGCGGGCTCGCCCACGTGCACCAGGCGCAGCGGAAGTCCGCGCCGCACCGCCTCACGCGCCGCCCAGGCTGCCGCCGCCGTGCTCTCGGGGGATCCGTCCACACCCGCGGTGATGGGCCGGGTCATCGCACCGCCTCCTCGTCTGTCCGGTCTGATCCGTCCGGTCTCGTCTGGTGAGCTGGTCTAGTGAGCTGTCTGTCCGGGAGCGCCCGTTTTACTCGTCGTACCGGTCCTGCTTGTCGTGTCGGGCGTCGCCGGGCTCTTCGACGGTCGCAGATACCGGTTCCAGCCGCCCGCCGGGCGCTCCCCCACCTGGAGGTCGCGCAGTTGCGCGAGGACGGCCGGGTCCTGCGCGTCGAGCCAGTCGACGAACTGCCGGAAGGACACGAGCCGGACGTCACCGCGCCCCGCCTTGTCGGCGATCCGCTTGAGCGCCTCCTCGACGGCGTCCATGTAGATGCAGCCGTTCCACTCCTCGAAGTGGTTGCCGATGAAGAACGGCGCCCGGTTGGTCTCGTACGCGCGCTGGAAGCCGGTGAGATACGCCTGCGTGGCCTGGGTGCGCCAGCCCGGATAGTTGTGCGCCGGGGCACGGGTGGAGTTCTTCGACTGGTTGGCGAGGATGTTGTAGTCCATCGAGAGGACCTCGAAGCTGTGGCCCGGGAACGGGATTCCCTGCAGCGGCAGGTCCCAGATGCCGTGGCGCTTCTCCGGCCAGCGCTGCAGCCCGCCGGGCGAGGAGGCGTCGTAACGCCAGCCGAGTTCGCGGGCCACGGGCAGCAGGTTCTCCTGGCCGAGCAGGCACGGCGTACGGCCGCCGATGAGTTCCTTGTCGTAGTCGAAGGGCAGGGCCGGCTCGTCGTGCCAACCGGTGTGGGTGCGCCAGGACTTGACGAAGGTGCGGGCCTGTTCGATCTCGCTGCGCCACTGCTGGGGGCTCCAGTTGGCGACGGAGCCCGCTCCGCCGCAGAAGTGCCCATTGAAGTGGGTGCCGATCTCGTGCCCGTCGAGCCACGCCTGGTGGACGGAGCGCAGGGTCTCCTTCACGTGCGGGTCGCTGAGGTAGCCGATGTCGGAGGCCCCGACGGGGTTGCCCGGCGGCTGGTAGCGGCGTTTCTGCGCCTCGGGCAGCAGATAGAGCCCGGACAGGAAGAAGGTCATGCGGGCGTCGTGCTGGCGGGCCAGTTCGAGGAAGCGGGGGAACAGACCGTTGCCGACCTCGCCCGCGCCGTCCCAGGAGAAGACGACGAACTGCGGCGGCGTCTGGCCGGGTTCCAGGACGGTGGGCGCGGCGGGCTGCTTCGGCTGCCGGCCCGTGTACGAGGTCGAGCCGTCGCCGATCAGCCGCGGCAGCGCCTTCTTCTTGGCGGGGCGCTCGGGATGGCGCGCGGGGCCTGCCGGGGGCGGGCTCCCCTTCTCGCCGCCGCTCGTCCCGCAACCGGCGAGCGCCCCTGCCGCGGCGCCGAGGCCGACGCCGAGACCCAGGCGCGCCATGCGTCTGCGGCTGATTCCACTGGACAGGCCGGATTCTTCGAACTCCATGGGCAACCCAATCCGCGCCCCGGGCGGGGGCGTTGTACGTCCCCCCACACGGACACCGACCCCCGCACCGTAAGGCGGATAAAAGGACAATTGCCTCATTTGGGACGGCGTGCCGCGGAACGGGCTGCCACGCGGTGGGCTGCCAGGAGTTGTCGGAGTCTCAGTCCTCGCCGACGACCTTGCCGGGGTTGAACAGGTCAAGCGGGTCCAGGGTCTCCTTCACGGCCCGCTGCAACGCGCAGACGGCGGGGCCCAGTTCGCTGCGCATGCCGCCGCGCTTGAGCAGGCCGACGCCGTGCTCGCCCGTGACCGTGCCGCCCGCCGCGATCGCGGCCTGAAGGAGTTCCTCGAAGGCGGCCTGCGCGGCGACGCGTTCCGCCTCGTCACCGGGCTCGGTGATCAGGAGCGGGTGCAGATTGCCGTCGCCCGCGTGCGCGATGGTCGCGATGCGCACGCCGTGCCTGCGACCGATCTTCTCGATGGTGGCGAGCATCTGCGGCACGGCGGAGCGCGGCACGCACAGGTCCTCGGTGAGCACCGGGCCGAGCCGCTCGAGCGCGGGATACGCGAGGCGCCGTACGTCGAACAGGGCCTCGGCCTCGACGGCGTCGGTGGACTGCTCGGCCCACAGCGCCCCCGCCTCCCGGAAGGCGTCGGCCACCGCGCTCGCCTCGGCCTCGCCCGCGTCACCGGGGGCGTCGATGCGGGCGAGCAGCATCGCCTCGGCGCCGGGCTCGATGCCCAGGTGCTTCCAGTTCTCCACGGCCTCCATGCAGGCGCGGTCGAGGAGTTCGAGGGCGGCGGGCGCGAGGCCCCGGCTCGTGACGAGGGCGACGGCGGCGCCCGCTGCCACGAGGCTGTCGAAGTTGCCGACCACGGTCCGGGGTTCGGCGGCCGGCGCGGGCCGCAGCTTCAGCGTGATCTCGGTGATGACGCCGAAAGTGCCCTCGGAGCCCACGAACAGGCTCGTCAGGTCGTAGCCCGCGACGCCCTTCGTGGTGCGCCGGCCGAGCCGGACCCGGCTGCCGTACTCCCCCGCGGGCCCGCCCATGACGACTTCCATGCCGAGGACGTAGTCGCGGGTGACGCCGTACTTGAGGCAGCACAGGCCGCCCGCGTTCGTGGAGACGTTGCCGCCGATCGTGGACCAGGGGGCGCTGGCCGGGTCCGGCGGGTACCACAGGCCGTGCTCAGCGACGGCGGCCTTGAGGTCGTTGTTGACGACTCCGGGCTGGACGACGGCGATCAGGTTCTCGGTGTCGATCTCGAGGATCCGGTTCATCTTCGACACGTCGAGCACGAGGCAGCCGTCGACGGCGTTGGCCCCGCCGGAGAGTCCCGTGCCCGCGCCCCGCGTGACGACCGGTATCCGCCGGGCCGCGCAGGCCCGCACCACGGACTCGACCTCCTCGGCGGACGTGGCGCGCACCGCGGCGAGCGGCCGGCCCATCGGCGCCCACTCGGCGTCGTCGTGGCCGAGGGACGCGAGGACGTCCGGGTCGGTGACGAGGGTGCTGTCCGGGAGCGCGGCGGCGAGTTCGCCCACCGTGCCCCTCGTGTCTGCGGTGTCGATGTCGTCCTCCTGAACAGATGGCCCTGACCGGCGCGTTCACGGGTCAGGGACACCATCATGGAACACCGCGTCGCGCCCCCACGGCGCGGGTCGCTCGGGAGGTTCCGGGGCCGTTCAGGAGGCGAGGGTCAGCACGGCGCGCACGCGTTTGCCGACCGGCACCTGCTCCACGGAGACGACGGCGAGCGCGTCGACGATCTCCAGGCCGTGCCCGCCCACGCGCGCCGGGTCCCGCGGGAAGCGCACCGGCACGGCGGCGCTGCTGTCGTAGACGGTGACGGCGACGTGCCGCGACGTGCCCTCGAGTTCCAGGACGTACGGGCCCGCGCTGTGCCGGTCCGCGTTCGTGATCAACTCGCTGACGACGAGCAGGACGTCCCCGGCCGTGCGCGAGTCGAGCTCGACGCACCACTCCTGGCGCAGCCGCGTCAGGAACATGTCGGCGAACCTGCGCGCGTCGGCCAGGCAACCCTCGTCACCCGCGTAGTGGGTCGCCTGCATCAGTGGCCCGACTGCCTCGTCGAAGCCCGTGGGGATCAGTGTCCCGTCCATGTACTCGGTCATTCGTGTCTCTTTCACGCCTGCAGGACTCCGCGATGGACACCCGCAGCCTGCTGATACCCCGCATGAGGCCGCGCAGTCCTGCCGGATTCAACGGGGTGACCGACTCCCCGGCTCGTCGTTTGAAGGACGACACCGTGTCCCTACGGACTTCCGGGAGAGGTCTGCCATGCCCCAGCTTCGTCGCGAAAGCATTATCCCCCGCTCACGGATAGCCACCGACCAGGCCGAGGCAGCTCTGCTCGAGGAGTACACCGGCCTCGTACGCCTGGCCTATCTGACGCTCCCCGCCGTCTTCACCCGCCACCGCCGGGTGCTGCTCGCCCACACCGCTGTCCAGCGCGCGCTGCCGGGACGCCCGGCCTCCGTACCCGGGCCCCGTGCCCCCGACGACGGCTCCGAGCCCGACACCGACACCGCCACCGACGCGCTGCGCGTACGCATTCTGCGGACCGCTCTGTCCTTCGCGCACCGGCCGACCGGCTGGCCCGCGGCCCTCCCGCCGCCCCGCATCCTGCTGCCCCGGCTCCCCGTGGTCTGGGGGCTGCGCCTGTTTCCGCGCTCCGGCGGCGCCGAGGAGCTCGCGCTGGTCCGTGCGCTCTCGGGCGCTTCGGCTCCGGCGCGCGCCGCGTTCGTACTCCGGCACATCGACTCCATGGACGCGGACCGGGCGACGGCGCTGCTGGCCGCGGCCGGGGTGGCGGATGCCGGGGCGGCCGTGCGGGAGTCCGTCGGTCTCGACGCCGAATCCGGGCCCGCCGCCGCGGCGTTGCTGCGCTCCCAGGAATTCGACGCGTGCTCCGTGCAGACGCGTCCCACGGATCTGCTGCGCCGCGCGCGGCGGACCCGCGCCGCCCTCGCGGTCGGGGCCGTGGCCGTCGTCGCGGCGGCCGCACTGTTCGCCCCCGATCCCGCCCCGCACCGGGAAGCGGCGGGCGGGGGCGCCCCGGTCCTGGCAGCACTCACCTCCGGTGACCTCACCCGCGCCGGGCGGGACACCTGGGCCGACACGTCACGAGTCGACTTCACGGCCTGGCCCGCGCGCGGCGACCGGACCGACGACACCGCCCTGCTGGACCGGGCGCTCGCCGCGTGGGCCGACCCCTCCGACGCCGTACGCGTCAGCCGGACCCCGGACACCGCGGCCGACCCACCGCCACGCGCCCCGCAACTGCTGTTCGCGGGCGACGTCGACGGCCGGACCGTGGTGCTCCTCAGCGACGGCGAACGGCTGGCCCGCTACACCGCGCCGGACGGCGACGGACCTGCCGGGCTCGCGCTGGCCCGGGTCGATGACGCCGACGTGACGACGGCCGCGGCCGTCGTCCTCACCCGCGACCACGATTCCGCCCGCTATCTGACGGCGCCGTGGATCACCGAGGCGACCACCCGCGATCTCCTGCGGCCCGACACTCAGGGACGGCCCCTGGACGTGTCGGACGACGGGGTGAGCGACGCCGTTCCGGTCGCGCTGGCGGACGGCTGCGCCCGCCGCCCCGTGCTCCAACTGCGCTCCTCGTCGCGCATCGTGGAGGACCACTCGTTCCTGCTCGCCGACCTCGGCGGTCTGTCGCCCGTGCACCTCACGTACACGCCGCTGCCGGGACACGGCACGCCTCCGCCCCGGCAGCCGCGCGAGGCCACCGGCAGCCAGGCGCTGGTCGCATGGGCGCGCACCGCCTGCCGGCTCCAGCCGTGGCGGGGCGGCGCCGTGCGCGCCGTGAACGCGTGGGACTTCGCCGAGCAGCGGTTGCCGAGGGACGCGGGCCGGGCGGTCTGGTCCTGCGTACGCGCCTCCACCTGGCGGGGCCCGGGCGATGTCGCCCTCCTGCTGCGCGCACCCGGCGCGGCCACCGAACCGGCGCAGCTGGTCGGCCGGGCCCGGGCCACGGCGGCGTGCAGCCGGTTCGGCCAGCACGTGGTCGCCCACACCCGGTGGAAGGCGCCGGACGGCCACTGGTACCTCCTGGCGGCGGGAAGCCGCGCGGTCACCCGGATCGAGGCGAGCGGTGCGGAGACCACGTCCCGCGAGGGCCGCACCCTGGCCGTGCGGGCACCCGAGCACGGCACCGTCCGGGTGGCGGCCCGTCTCGACACCGGGGAGCGGCTGAAAGAGGTGGCACCCGAGCGGCCCTGACCTTCGGACCCGACCCTTCGGAGCCGCTGCATCCACCCTCGCTGTTGATGCGGAAGTCGGTCATGGGGCGGAACGTGGTGGACAGGGGGCGAGCGAGGGAGACCCATGAACGCGGAACGTGCCGGACAGCGGTGCCTGGTCACCGGGGCGAGCGGCTACATCGGCGGCCGCCTGGTACCGGAGCTGCTCGCCTCGGGACATCAGGTGCGCTGCCTGGCCCGCTCCCCCGCCAAGCTCCGGGATCACCCGTGGTCCGGCGATGTCGAGGTGGCTCAGGGCGATCTCACGGATCGCGACTCGCTCGGCGCCGCGCTGCGCGGCATCGACGTCGCGTACTACCTGGTGCACGCGCTCGGCACCGGCAAGGACTTCGAGCGCACCGACCGCGAGATGGCGACGGCTTTCGCCGAAGAGGCGCGCCGGGCGGGTGTGCGGCGGATCGTCTATCTGGGCGGTTTGACGCCCGCGGGCGTGCCCGAGCGGGAGCTGTCGCCGCATCTGCGCTCGCGGGCGGAGGTCGGGCACATCCTGCTCGACTCCGGCGTGCCGACGACGGTGCTGCGCGCGGCCGTGATCATCGGGTCCGGGTCCGCCTCGTTCGAGATGCTGCGCTATCTGACCGAACGGCTGCCGGTGATGGTGACGCCCAGCTGGGTGCACACCCGGATCCAGCCGATCGCGGTCCGCGACGTGCTGCGCTGCCTCGTGGACAGTGCGGCGATGCCGTCGGAGGTGTCCCGCGCGTTCGATGTCGGCGGGCCCGACGTGCTCACCTACCGCGACATGATGCTCCGGTACGCCGCCGTGGCGCGGCTGCCGCGGCGTGTCGTGGTCGGGGTGCCGATGCTCAGCCCCGGCCTGTCGAGCCACTGGGTCGGCCTGGTGACGCCCGTGCCCGCCTCCATCGCCCGCCCGCTCACCGAGTCGCTGCGCCACGAAGTCGTCTGCCACGAGCACGACATCAAGGAGTGGGTGGCGTATCCGCCGGGTTCCCCGATCGGGTTCGACGAGGCGGTGCGGCTGGCGCTGCGCCGCGTCCAGGAGGCGCAGGTGGCCACCCGCTGGTCGTCCGCCTCGCTGCCGGGCGCCCCCAGCGATCCGCTGCCCACCGATCCGGACTGGGCGGGCGGCAGCCTCTACAAGGACGAGCGGGAGCGGCTGGTCGAGGCCTCGCCGGAGCGGCTGTGGGACGTGGTGGAGGGGATCGGCGGGGAGCACGGCTGGTACTCGTTGCCGCTCGCGTGGGCGGTTCGAGGGTGGCTCGACCGGCTGGTGGGTGGCGTCGGGCTGCGGCGTGGGCGGCGCGACGCGGCACGGCTGCGGGTCGGCGACTCGCTGGACTTCTGGCGCGTGGAGGAGATCGAGCCGGGCCGGCTGCTGCGGCTGCGCGCCGAGATGCGGCTGCCGGGCCTCGCCTGGCTGGAACTGTCCGTGGAGGCGGCGGACGGCGGGCGCTCCCGCTACCGGCAGCGGGCGCTGTTCCATCCGCACGGCCTGGCGGGCCAGGCGTACTGGTGGAGCGTGGCGCCGTTCCACTCCGTGGTGTTCGGCGGGATGGCGCGCAACATCGCCGCCACGGCCGAGCGGGGCCCCGACGGGGGCAGCTCATGCGGGTGATCGTGCATCCGTGTACGCCGTCGGCCGGGAAGGCCTGACGTAGCCCGCTTGCCTCCCTCCCCACCAGGAGCCCTTCCGTGCGTGTCCACGTCGTCCTGTTCACCTCCGATCTCCGAGTGCACGACCACCCGCCGCTGCGGGCGGCGTTGACCGCGGCGGACGCGGTGGTGCCGCTGTTCGTCCGGGACACGGGAGTCGACGGGTTCCTCGTCCCGAACCGGGAGGCGTTTCTCGCCGACTGCCTGCGGGACCTGGACGCGGCGCTGCGGGACCGGGGCGGGCGGCTCGTGGTGCGCTCGGGCGACGTGGTCGACGAGGTGGCGAAGGTGGTGACCGAGACGGACGCGTGCGTCGTGCACGTGGCGGGCGGCGTCTCCGCGTACGCGCACCGCAGGGAGGACCGGCTGCGGGACACGCTGCACCGCCTCGGCTGCGACCTGGTGGCGCACGACGGGGTCGTCACCTGCGTTCCGCCGGGCGCCGTCACGCCCGACGCCCGGGACCACTTCGCGGTGTTCACTCCCTACCACCGGCACTGGGCACAGCACGGGACGCGGGCCGTCGTGCGGGCGCCGCGCGCCGTCCGGGTGCCCGACGGCGTGGGCGGCGAGGTACTGCCCAAGCGGACCGACGTGTCGGGGGTGTCGCCCGGGCTCGCCGAGGGCGGTGAACAGGCGGGGCGGGCGCTGCTGACCTCCTGGCTGCGTTCGGGGATCGCCGCGTACGAGGACCGGCACGACGACCTCGCGGGTGACGCCACGTCGCGGCTCTCCCCGCATCTGCACTTCGGCACGATCGGCCCCGTCGAGGCCGTGCACCGGGCGCGCGCGGCGGGCGGCCCGGGCGCGGAGGCGTTCGTGCGGCAACTGGCCTGGCGGGACTTCCACCACCAGGTGCTGGCCGCCCGGCCCGACGCCGCGCATGCCGACTACCGCACGCATCACGACCGTTGGCGCAAGGCACCTCGGGACGTCGAGGCGTGGCAGGAAGGGCGTACGGGATATCCGGTGGTGGACGCCGCGATGCGGCAGCTGCGCCACGAGGGCTGGATGCACAACCGGGGCCGGCTGCTCACCGCGTCGTTCCTCGTCAAGACGCTGTACGTGGACTGGCGGGTGGGCGCGCGCCATTTCCTGAGCCTGTTGGTGGACGGGGACGTCGCGAACAACCAGATGAACTGGCAGTGGATGGCGGGCACCGGCACGGACAGTCGCCCGAACCGGGTGCTCAATCCGGTGACCCAGGCCAAGCGCTACGACCCGGACGGCGCCTACGTACGGCGCTGGGTACCGGAGTTGGCGGACGTCGATGGCCCCGCGGTGCACACGCCGTGGAAGGCGACCGGGCTCGACCGGGCCGCCCTCGGCGACTATCCGGACCCGATCGTCGAACTGCCGGACGGTCTCGCCCGGTTCAAGCGGGCCCGGGGGCTCGACTGAGCTCCGGATAGTGGCGCGCGATCTGGTCGAGGGCCTGCGGCAGCGTCGCCGGGTGCAGCGCGCCCCGCACGCCCCGGCCCAGCCAGCCGGGCCCGGCCAGCATCACGGCGGGTTTGGCACGGGCGCCACGCACCCCCCAGCGGGTCTCGGCGAGGTGCCGGGCCAGCGGAAGACTCGCGGTGGAGCGGGCCTGCGCCCACAGCACGACGACGCGCGGCCCGGTCCGGCGCACCGCGGCCGACACCGCCTCCACCGGCACGGCCGCCCCGAACATCCGCTGCGGCACGCCCAGTTGACTCAGCCCGGTGCTGAGCGCCTCCAGGGCCAGCACGTGCTGTTCGGCGGGGACGCAGGCGAGGACCAGCGGCGGCAGCGCCAGGGTTGACTCGGCTGAGGCGGCGGCGCGGTGCAGGGTGCGCGAGACGTGCCAGGACAGCAGGTGCTCGACCTCGACGTACCGGTCGCCCGCCTCCTCCCACTTGCGGCCCACGGCGTGCAGCACCGGCGCCATGACGTCCTGCCAGGCGGTGACCAGGCCGTGCTCCGTCACCGCCTCGGTCAGCAGGTTCTGCACGGTCGGCGCGTCCATGCGGGTCGCGGCGCGGGAGATGCCCCGGCACTGGCGCTCCAGCGTGGCAGGCGAGGCGGGCGCGGCCGGCGCCGAGCGCTGGAGCGGCAGCCCGGCGGGTTCCGTCGCAAGGCGTTTGCCCGCGAGGCGCGCGGCCTCGGCGGGCGGCAGGCCCGTCGTGGTCAGCCGGCACATCTCCTCGACGACCGCGATGTCCTCCGCGGTCCAGCGCCGGTGGTGTCCCGTCGAGCGCTGCGCGGGCCCGAGCCCGTAGCGCCGGTCCCAGCTGCGCAGGGTCGTCGGCGAGACCCCGAGCCTCCTGGCGAGGGCGCCGGTGGTGACGCCCGCCTCCGATGGTGCCGCTTCGCGAACCTGCTGCCCCTCGTCCATCGGCCCACGATACGACGCACAACCGATGCGGGTTGTCGGGCAGCGGGAATCGTTTCCAGGATGACCGGGCCGTGACCCGGCGAGCACTGCGCGCGTCCGGTCCTGGCCGTTACGAGTCGAGTTCAGGATCGCTTCAAGGAGTTGACGGGGCGTTGAGGATCCCAGGGATGCTGTCGCGGAACGTCGACCCGCGCGAGGTGTCGGAGGCCGCCTTGGCGGACGGTCTCGCCTCGGGTGACGTAGCCTGCCTCGCCGAGGTGTACCGGCGGTGGGCGCCGCTGGTGCGGGGCCTGGCCCAGCGGGCGCTCGGCGACCGCTCCGAGGCGGAGGACGTGATGCAGCAGGTCTTCCTCGCCGCCTGGCGCGGCCGGTCCGGATATCGACCGGAACTGGGCCCGCCGTCCGCCTGGTTGACGGGCATCGCGCGGCACCGGGTCGCGGACGCGCTCGCCGCACGGAGCCGTCGCGCGGCGCTGTTCGAGGCGGCGGCCGGGCGGCACGCCGCCTCGGTCGGCCGCGAACCCGCGACCGACGCCGGCATGGACACGGTCGTCGAACGGCTCGTGCTGTCACAGGAGTTGGCACGACTGCCGAGCACGCAACGCACGGTGCTGCGTCTCACGTTCTACGAGGACCTGACGCAACCCCAGATCGCCGAGCGCACGGGCTGGCCGCTGGGCACGGTCAAGAGCCACGCCCGGCGCGGCATGAGACGCCTCGGCGACCGGTTGCGCGGTCGGGGCGATCGCGGGTGAGATTTTTCGGACCCGGGTGCATCCGTCCGGCCCCTTCGGACCGAAGTCCCCGTGTGCGCGCGTCGGCGACGGCCGCACGCGCTCGGGCGGGCGGCCCGGACCCCGCCGCCTGCCCACCTCAGCGGAGTCGGCGCCGCTGAGGTGGGTACGGCGGAGCGCCACTACAGTCGATGATCATGATCATTGGTTCCGTCCGCCTCCGCGAGGTACCCGAGTCCGACATCGAACGAGCCCTGGCGCTCGCCCATCTCGTCTTCCACGAGTCACCCGACGACGAACGCCGCAAGCAGCAACAGCAGATGCTTTCCGGCTGCCTGCGGATCGGCGCGTACGACGGCGAGGAACTGGTGGGCTTCGCCGCGGCCCATCCCTTCACCGTCTCCGTGCCGGGCGGGGGCGACCTCCCCTGCCCCGGCCTGTCGTACGTCTCCGTCGCCCCCACGCACCGCAGGCGCGGCGTGCTGTCGGCGATGATGGCCGAGCTGTTCGCCCGCTGCGCCGAACAGGGCGCGCCGCTGGCCGCTCTGTGGGCGTCGGAGGCGTCGATCTACGGCCGGTTCGGCTTCGGTCCCGGCACGTACGGGGCGACCGTGGAGATCGACTCGCGGCGTGCGCTGGGGCTGCGCATCTCGCCCGACGAGCGTCCGCTGCGCCTGCTCGACGCCGACTCGGTGCCCGCCGTGCTCGCGCCGTACTTCGAGTCGACGCGCGGGCTGCGTGCCAGCCGGCACGCGCGTACGCACGCGTGGTGGCGCGAGCAGTGGCTGGCGCGGCAGGACGAGGAGGACGAAAGCCTGTCGCCGCCGCGCGTGGTGACGCTCGGCGATCCGCTCGCCGGTTACGCGATCTACCGCACGAAGTCGGGCGACTGGTCCGGGGGCGTGCCGGGCCTGGTGAGCGTCGAGGAGCTGGAGGCCGATACGTCGGCGGGTGCGGCGGCGCTGTGGCGGTATCTCGCGGACATCGATCTGACGGGCACGGTCCGCGCGCACGGCAGGCCGCTGGACGATCCCCTGCTGCTGTTCGCGACCGATCGCGACCAGGTGAGCGTCAAGAGCGTCGAACCGGCGCTGTGGGTGCGCCTGGTGGACGTGCGCGCGGCGCTCGCGGCCCGTACTTGGGCGGCGCCCGTGGACGTGGTGCTCGCGGTCCGTGACGAGCGGATCCCGGCGAACGCGGGGACGTTCCGTCTGATCGCCTCGCCGGACGGATTCTCGTACGCGCCCACGGCCGACGCGCCCGATTTGAGCCTGGAGGCCCGCGATCTGGCGACCGCGTACATGGCGGCGACGCCGGTGTCGGCGCTGGTGCGCGCGGGCCTGGTGGTGGAGCACACGCGGGGCGCGGCGTCGATGCTCGACGCCGCGCTGCGCACGGAGCTAGTGCCGCACACCGCCGACACGTTCTGAACTCACTTCACTGGTGCGCGAGTTCAGCACTCCATGGTCCACGTGTGGGAGTCGCCGCTGTCGTTGGCCCAGCCGTTGGACGCGATCTCCTGGCCGGGCGCGAGACAGACGGTGCCGAAGCCGACGAGGCCTGGGTTCTCGTAGACCTGGACGTGGTCCTTGATGCCTGGTCCGGAGATGCCGTGGTTGGCCCAGGAGGAGTCCTCGTCCTGGATGCCGTCCTCCCAGTCGTGGTCGTCGCCGGACCAGTTCCAGCGCATTCCGGTGTAGTTGGCGTCGGTCCAGGCGCAGAACTCGCCGCTGGGGCACTGGGCCGCGAAGGCGGTGGCGGGGAGCGCGGCGCCGCCGAGGGCGAGGACCGCGGCGGTGGCCAGGGCGATCGGGTGCTTCATGAGGTCTGTTCTCCTTGCGGGGTCAGTGGGTGGAGGTGTGCAGCACGCGGGTGGACGCGTCGAGCGCGCGCTCCCGCAGGCGCTGCCAGTCGGTGAGTTCGGCGCGGTGCCGTGCGCGCACGGAGGCGAGGCTGAGGTCGCGGTGGGCGGCCTCGGGCTTGAGGTTGTTGAGGACGGTCGACACCTGGAACCAGCGTTTCTGGTCGCCGTAGAGGGTGCGTTGGGCGGCGGCCAGGCAGCCGTCGGTGTGGGCGCGTACGGGGATGCCGTTCGCGAGGGTCAGGGAGAGTTCGGCGGGTGGCCGGCCGAAGAGGGCGGCGGCGACACGCTGTTCCTCCGCCCGGTTCGCCGGGCGCTGCCCCGGCCGGGGTGGTGTGAGGCCCTGACGGGTCAGACAGCGGTCGGTGAGCGTCTGGGTCGCGGCCCTGATGGTGTCGTCGGGTGTGCGGGCGGGCCGGTCGGTGTGCTCTGCGGTGCAGCCCGCGAGCGGGAGCAGCAGGGCGCAGGCCAAGGTGGTGAGGGCGCGGGTTCGGCGGTTCATGGCGGGCTCAGCCCTGCTCGCACCCCATGGTGGTGTCCGAGACACCGTCGAGTTTTCCGGCCCACTCCCAGTTCTCGGAGTAGTCGTCGCGCCTGATCTCCCGGTAGAGGCAGCCGGTCGAGGTGTAGCTGATGGCGTAGACGGTTCCCGAGACACGGGAGTCGAAGGAGGTGGCGTGGCGCGCCGTCCCGTTCTCCGCGTCGGCGTAGCCGGGCGGTCCGTAGCACCACGCTTGGCCGTGCATGCCGATTTCGGTCCAGAAGCAGACCTGGCCGGGCGGTACGGCGCCGGGCGCGGCGGCCGAGGCGGGTGCGAGGGCGGTCGTGGCACCGCCGAGCAGTGGGAGGGCGAGGGCGAGCAGCACGGATCTGTGCTTCATGAAGCGCTTCATTTCGGTGACCCCGGAGTGATCGTTCTTACTGAGCGTGATCAGACTGCCCCGGAGTCGACGCGATCAAGCGCCGTGTCACTCTTGTCAGTGACTATTGGTAACCGTCATACGGCGCCGTGGGCCGCGGCGGCGCGGCTGGGTGCGGGCCATGCGGACCGCGTCGACGGACTCGGCGAGGAGCTCGTACTCGGTGGTGTCGTCGCGGGTCACGATCCTGACGAGTCGCCCGGAGGCCAACTCCTCCGCGACGTTCTCCTGTTGGTCCGGGTCGCCGCACCAGGCCCGCAGCTGTTCCGGCACGTCGGGTGCGTCATCGGCCATGGGCGTCAGCGCACCCTCGGGTAAGTGGCTCAGGCCGGGGCGGGGGTCGAGGCGCTCGGCCATCCACATGGCCCGGTCGCGCAGCCACCACAGGGCCAGCGCGAGAGTGGGGGCGCGATATGTGCCGAGCGGAACACCCACGCGCCGACCACCGCAGATTCCGTACGCGGTGACGTGGCACAGGAATTCGTCGTGCACGGTCTCCCCCATTGCCTGGCGCCCGGCTGCATTGACTGTTGTGCCAAACGATCAGTGATCCACCGCAACGGCGAGAATTACCCGGGCAATTGGCCCGCGGGTCGCCGCCCACGAACAACGTTCAACCGTTCCCTCGTCAAGTATCGGCACCTGGGAGACGGTGTCACCATTGCTTTCACGCCACTCTCCGGGCATATTCACGGCGCCCGTTGGCCGAAATCCCTCACGTCGGAGACACTGCACGCATGCGCTCACATGACGTACTCATGGACGGTTACAGCCGTATTCAGGAAGAGGTGCACGCGGCCGTCGAGGGGCTTTCCGTCGACGCGCTGCACGAGCGGCCGGAAGACACGGCGAATTCCATTGCCTGGCTGATCTGGCATCTCACCCGGGTTCAGGACGACCACATCGCCGATGCCGCGGGACTCGAGCAGGTGTGGCTCGCGGGCGGCTGGGCGGAGCGGTTCGATCTGCCGCTCGCCGAGTCGGACACCGGGTACGGGCACACTCCGAAGCAGGTCGGCCAGGTGCGGGTCGCCTCGGGCGAGCTCCTCACGGGCTATTACGACGCGGTGCACGAGCAGACGCTCGGGTTCCTCGGCGGCCTGAAGGACGCCGATCTCGACCGTGTCGTGGACGAGGGCTGGGATCCGCCGGTGACGCTGGGGGTCCGGCTCATCAGCGTGCTCGCGGACGATCTGCAGCACGTGGGGCAGGCCGCCTACCTGCGCGGACTGGGCTGAACCCACCGCCCTTCCGCCTTCGTCAACGGCGCCGGACCTTCCGTCCGGCGCCGTTGACGTGCGCGCCACAGGTCTTGACAACTCGATTGGTCTGAACCAACTTTGGCGCACACAGCGGTGGCCACCGTTCACATCCGCAGCTTCTCCCCTCTTCCCAGGAGGCTCCCCCGTGGACCGTGCACGCCCTCGCAGACGCAGACCCGGCCTCGCACTCGCCGTCGTGGCGGCCGCGTCCCTCGGCGTCACCGCGCTCGCCGCACCCGCGCAGGCCGCTGACATCAACGTGGCCAAGAACGCCGGCTTCGAGTCGGACCTGAGCAACTGGACCTGCTCCGCGGGCAGCGGTTCCGTCGTGACCTCACCCGTGCACGGCGGCACGAAGGCCCTCAAGGCGACGCCGTCGGGCCAGGACAACGCCAAGTGCAGCCAGACCGTCGCCGTCAAGCCCAACTCGACGTACACGATGAGCAGTTGGGTGCAGGGCGGGTACGCCTATCTCGGCGCGAGCGGCACCGGCACCACCGACGTGTCCACGTGGACACCGGGCAGTTCCTCCTGGCAGCAGCTCACGACCAGCTTCAAGACCGGCGCGAACACGAGCTCCGTGACGATCTACACGCACGGCTGGTACGGGCAGAGCGCGTACCACGTCGACGATGTGAACGTCTTCGGGCCCGACGGGGGCGGCGGCACGGATCCGGTCGTGGTCCCGGCCGCGCCCACGGGCCTCGCGGCGGGCGCGGCCACCGCGTCCTCCATCGGCCTCTCCTGGTCCCCGGTCTCGGGCGCCACCGGCTACAACGTCTACCGGGACGGCACGAAGGTCGCCGCCGTGACGGGCGCCTCGACGACCGTCACCGGGCTCGCGGCCGACACCTCGTACGGCTTCCAGGTCACCGCGACGAACGCGGCGGGCGAATCGGCGAAGTCGACGGCGGTGAGCGCGAGGACCGCCACGTCCGGCGGCAACCCCGGCGGCGGAACCGTGCCCAAGCACGCGCTGACCGGGTACTGGCAGAACTTCGACAACGGCGCGACCGTCCAGAAGCTGCGCGACGTCCAGTCGCAGTACGACATCATCGCCGTCTCCTTCGCCGACGCCACCACCACGCCCGGGCAGCTCACCTTCAACCTCGACCCGGCCGTCGGCTACGCCTCGGCCGCCGACTTCAAGGCGGACATCGCCGCCAAGCACGCGGCGGGCAAGTCCGTGATCCTGTCGGTCGGCGGGGAGAAGGGCAGCGTCTCGGTCAACAGCGACGCGTCGGCGACCGCGTTCGCGGACAGCGCGTACCGGCTCATGCAGGAGTACGGCTTCGACGGCGTCGACATCGACCTGGAGAACGGGCTCAACTCGACGTACATGACGAAGGCGCTGCGCCAGCTGTCGGCGAAGGCGGGTGGCAAGCTGGTCCTGACGATGGCGCCGCAGACCATCGACATGCAGTCGACGTCCGGCGAGTACTTCAAGACGGCACTGAACGTGAAGGACATCCTCACGGTCGTCAACATGCAGTACTACAACAGCGGTTCGATGCTGGGCTGCGACGGCAAGGTCTACAGCCAGGGCTCCGTCGACTTCCTGACGGCGCTCGCCTGTATCCAGCTGGAGGGCGGCCTCGACGCCTCGCAGGTCGGCATCGGCGTCCCGGCGTCGACGCGCGGCGCGGGCAGCGGCTACGTGGCCCCGTCGATCGTGAACAACGCGCTCGACTGCCTGGCGCGCGGCACCGGCTGCGGGACGTTCAAGCCCGCGAAGACCTATCCGGGGCTGCGCGGGGCGATGACCTGGTCCACGAACTGGGACGCGACGGCGGGCAATGCCTGGTCGAACGCGGTCGGGCCGAAGGTGCACGCGCTGCCGTAGGGAGCTGAGCCGGTGGCCGTGGGCCACCGGCTCAGCCGGGTCAGCCGCCCATGAAGAGCACCGTGCCGTCGGGGCCCAGCGCCTCGACGCGCGCGCCGTGTTCGACGGTGCGGCTGACCGTGCAGTACTTCTCGTGGGTCAGTCGGATGCCACGTTCGAGCGCCTCGGCGGCGTGCGTATCCCCCTCCGGCAGTTCGATCTCGTACGAGACACGGACGGCTCCGACCCGGCCGTCGTCCTCCGGCCGTGACACGGACTCGACGGTGATGCGCAGCTCGTCGTGCGGCACGGTGCGGGCCGTGCGGTCGACGACGAGGCCGCCGCAGCCGCCGAGCGCGGCCAGGAGGAGTTCGACGGGGGTGAAGGACGGCTGGGCGCCCTCGCTGTCGGCGGGGGCGATGCGGACCTCGGCGCCGCGGTCGTTGCGGGCGGTCCAGTCGCGGTCGCCGTTGCGGACGGTCTCAATGCGGTAGTCGGCCATGCCGGAACCGTAACCAGCGGCGGGCTCCGCGCCGCGCAGCGCCCGCGGGGTGTCGGAGGGGCGGGTCGGGGAGTCCGCGTGCCCCACGCCCACGGACTCCCCGATGGTGCTCCCTCCCCTGGCGACCGCTGCCCGAGTACTCGGCCGCCGTGCGGCAGAGTCTGCCGGGGACGGCCGCGGACTTCATCCCGCACCCCCGGATTTCGGTAACTTCACGTGTTGAATCAGTGGCGAGAAGTGACGGGGTCCTGGCGCCACATCCCGTACATACGGCCGGAGTCGAGGCACGGCCCATAGCGTCTGGCGTGATCCCTTCGCCTCAAGGAAGGCCGGATCACTGCGCCTCGCCCCGCCCCTCCAGGCGCGTCCCGCACCGGGCGCAATACAGGGCACCGGCGTCGTCGGCGGCCCGGCCGCAGGACGCGCACACCTGGGGCAGCAGGCAGGGTGCTTCGCCGCCCTCGGCCGTCACCTGCGGTTCCGCGCGGCGGATGGTCATGCCGGGCCGCCTGCGGTGCGCCGTGAGGTAGACGAGTCCGTCCTCGCCGGCGCTGACCGCGCGTCGCTCGCCGCGCGGCACGAACAGGAGCGTGCCGGGCTCCACCTCCTCGTCCACGCCTGCCCGGTGGAGCGTGCCGTGGCCCTCCACGACGACGAGGAGCACATCGAGCTCGGTCTCCACGTACGCGTCACCGCCCCCGCCGGGCCGCAGGCGGACGACATTGGCGTCGAGCTGACGGGCCGCGCCGTCGAGCCGCCAGAGGGCGCCGGTGGCCTCCGGTGCGGCGGTGTTCAGGACGTCGGAGAGGGTGACATGGGCTGCGGGCATCGGTCTGGTTCCCCTGACGTGGTACGGCGGGTGGTGACCGTTCGATTCTCCCTCACCGCAACTCTCTCTGTTCAAACAGTGGACTCAGCAACACGGCTCTGCAATTCTCCAACAACTG
The DNA here is from genome assembly GCF_054871485.1 of Streptomyces sp. UC4497. Classification (NCBI taxonomy): domain Bacteria; kingdom Bacillati; phylum Actinomycetota; class Actinomycetes; order Kitasatosporales; family Streptomycetaceae; genus Streptomyces; species Streptomyces sp. UC4497. The sequence goes on from NZ_JBTYHB010000013.1 coordinate 153,192, forward strand.
AACGCAAGAACCTGATGCACGTCCTTAATTCACCCACAACAACGGTGCAGGGACAGGAGAAGCATGTTCGGACAGTGCGTGTTCAGATCCGGCGGAAGACGGAGGTGGCGGAGCCTCTCGGTGGTCCTTCTCGCGCTCACCCTCGCGCTCCTCGGCCTGCCCGCCGTCACGGCACAGGCCGCCGGCGGGCCCAATCTCGCGGCGGGGGCGCAGACCAAGGCGAGCAGTGCGAAGTCGGGGTACGGGGCGGGGAACGTCTCGGACGGCAACGCCTCGACGTACTGGGAGAGTTCGGGGCCCGACTGGCCGCAGTGGGCGCAGGTCGATCTGGGGTCGACGGCCCGCGTGGACGAGGTGACGCTGCGCCTGCCGGCCTCGTGGGAGAGCCGGACGCAGACGCTCTCGGTGCAGGGCAGCGCCGACGGCACGACGTTCGACACGCTCAAGTCCTCGGCGCCGTACGCCTTCTCGCCCGGGTCGGGGAACACGGTGAGCGTCTCCTTCCCCGCCACGCAGGCGAAGTTCGTACGGATCGTCATGACCGCCAACTCCGGCTGGACGGCGGCCCAGTTGGCGGAGCTGGAGGTGCACGGGGCCGCCGACTCATCGGTGAACCTGGCGCGCGGCAAGACGTTCACGGCCAGTTCCCTGACGCAGACGTACGCGGCCGCCAACGCGGGTGACGGTGACCTGTCGAGCTACTGGGAGAGCAAGAACGACGCGCTGCCCCAGTGGGTGCAGGTGGATCTCGGCGCGTCGGTGCGGGTGAACCGTGTGGTGCTGCGGTTGCCGCCCACCTGGGAGACCCGGACGCAGACACTGGCCGTGAAGGGCAGCGCCAACGGTTCGGACTTCACCGATCTGGCGGCGTCGAAGGCGTACGAGTTCAGCGCGGCGGACGGGCAGCGGCAGAGCATCACGTTCGACTCGGTGACGACGCGCTACGTGCGCGTGCTCGTGACGGCCAACACGCGCCAACCGGCGGGACAACTCGGCGAGCTGGAGGTGTACGGGCCGACGACCGGCGACACCGAGGCACCGACGGCGCCCGTCGATCTCGCCTACACGGAGCCCGCGACCGGTCAGATCAAACTGACATGGAAGGCGTCCACGGACAACACGAAGGTCACCGGCTACGACATCTACGCCGACGGGCGGCTGCGCGCCTCGGTCGACGGCGACACCCTCACGTACACGGACACGCAGCCCGCGTCGGCCTCGCTCACGTACTACGTGCGAGCCAAGGACGCGGCGGGCAACCAGTCGGCGAACAGCAACTCCGTGACGCGTAAGGGCGATTCGGGTGACACCCAGGCACCCACCGCACCCGGCACCCTCTCCTTCACGGAGGAGACGAAGGGTCAGGTCAAGCTCGACTGGCGGGCATCGACCGACAACGTGAAGGTCACCGCCTACGACATCTACGCGAACGGCAAGCTCCTCAAGTCCGTTGCTGGTGACGTCACTTCGTACACCGACACCCAGCCTGCGTCGGCGACGGTGACGTACTACGTGCGGGCGAAGGACGCGGCGGGCAACCAGTCCGCGAACAGCAACACGGTGACCCGCAACGGCTCCACGACCGAGGCCGCGAACCTGGCGGCCGGAAAGCCGGTGGCCGCGTCGTCGACCACTCAGACATACGTCGCGGAGAACGCCGTGGACGACGACACCAGCACCTACTGGGAGGGCGCCGCTGGCTCGTACCCGAACAGCCTGACCGTGAAGCTGGGCGCCAACGCGGACGTCTCCTCGCTCGTCCTGAAGCTGAACCCGGACGCGGCGTGGGCGGCGCGCACGCAGAAGATCGAGGTGCTCGGGCGGGAGCAGAGGGCGTCGGAGTTCACGAGGCTGGCCGAGCCGAAGGAGTACGGCTTCGATCCGGGAGACGGCAACAAGGTGACGGTGCCGCTGACCGGGCGCGTGGCTGACGTGCGGCTCGTCTTCACCGCCAACTCCGGTGGTTCAGCGGGACAGTTGGCGGAGTTCCAGGTGCTCGGCGAGCCCGCTCCGAACCCGGATCTCGTGGTCACGGGCATCACGTCGAAGCCGGAGACACCGGTCGAGTCCGACAAGGTGACGCTGTCGGCGACGGTGCGCAACGCGGGCACCGAGGCGGCCGACGCCACCGACCTCGACTTCAAGCTCGGCTCACAGAAGGTGGGCACGGGTTCGGTGAGCGCGCTCGCGGCCGGTGCGTCGACCACGGTGAGCGCGGACATCGGCGCGCACGAGGCGGGCTCGTACCAGGTCGGCGCGGTGGTCGACGCGAGCAAGCTGGTCGTGGAGCGCGACGAGGCGAACAACGACTACACCAGCCCGACGAATCTGGTCGTGAAGCCGGTGACGAGCTCGGACCTGGTGGCATCGCCGGTGGCGTGGTCGCCGAGCGCGCCCGCCGAGGGCGACACGGTCACCTTCTCGGTCGTGCTCAAGAACCAGGGGAACCAGGCGAGTTCGGGCGGCGGGCACGCCATCACCCTCACGGTCACGGACTCCGGCGGGAGTGCGGTGAAGACACTCACCGGGTCCTACGACGGGACGATCGCGGCCGGTGACACGACGCCGCCCGTGAAGCTGGGCACGTGGGCCGCGGGCAAGGGCAAGTTCACGGTGAAGACGGTGATCGCCGACGACGCCAACGAGCTCGCGGTCAAGCGAGCCAACAACACGTCCACGCAACCCCTGTTCGTGGGTCGCGGCGCCAGCATGCCGTACGACATGTACGAGGCGGAGGACGGCACGGTCGGTGGCGGAGCGAAGGTGGTCGGCCCGAACCGGACCGTCGGCGATGCGGCCGGCGAGGCCTCGGGCCGCAAGGCCGTGACGCTCGAATCGACCGGCAGCTACGTCGAGTTCACCACGAAGGCGCCGACGAACACGCTCGTCACCCGCTTCTCGATGCCGGACGCGGCGGGTGGCGGGGGCAAGAACTCCACGCTGAACGTGTACGTCGACGGCACGCTCCTCAAGGCCGTCGACCTGACGTCGAAGTACGCGTGGCTGTACGGCTCGGAGACCGGCCCCGGCAACTCCCCCGGCGCCGGCGCACCCCGCCACATCTACGACGAGGCGAACCTGCTGCTCGGCACGACGGTCCCGCAGGGCAGCAAGATCCGGCTCCAGAAGGACGCCGCGAACGACTCCACGTACGCGATCGACTTCATCAACCTGGAAGAGGCGAAGCAACTCCCCAACCCGGACCCGGCGGCGTACGCCGTGCCGACCGGCTTCTCGCACCAGGCGGTGCAGGACGCGCTCGACAAGGTCCGGATGGACACGAGCGGCAAGCTGGTCGGGGTGTATCTGCCGGCCGGTGACTACGAGACGTCGAACAAGTTCCAGGTGTACGGGAAGGCGGTGAAGGTGGTCGGCGCGGGACCGTGGTTCACGCGATTCCACACACCTACGTCGCAGGAGAACACGGACGCCGGCTTCCGCGCGGAGGCAAGCGCGAACGGTTCGACGTTCACCCACTTCTCCTTCTTCGGGAACTACACGTCGCGGATAGACGGCCCCGGCAAGGTCTTCGACTTCTCGAACGTCGCCGACATCACCATCGACGACGTCTGGAACGAGCACACGGTGTGCCTGTACTGGGGCGCCAACACGGACCGGATCACCATCAAGAACGCCCGGATCCGGGACACGTTCGCCGACGGCGTCAACATGACCAACGGGTCGACGGACAACCACGTCGTGAACAACGAGTCGCGGGCGACCGGCGACGACAGCTTCGCGCTGTTCTCGGCGATCGACGCGGGCGGCGCGGACGAGAAGAACAACGTGTACGAGAACCTGACGTCTCTGCTCACCTGGCGGGCGGCAGGCATCGCCGTGTACGGCGGCTACGACAACACGTTCCGCAACATCCTCATCGCGGACACCCTCGTCTACTCCGGAGTCACCATCAGCTCCCTCGACTTCGGCTACCCGATGAACGGCTTCGGCACGGAGCCGACGAGGCTGGAGAACACCTCGATCGTCCGCTCCGGCGGCCACTTCTGGGGCGGGCAGACCTTCCCCGGCATCTGGATGTTCTCGGCATCGAAGGTGTTCCAGGGGATCCGCGTGAACGACGTCGACGTCGTCGACCCGACGTACAGCGGCATCATGTTCCAGACCAACTATGTGGGAGGCCAACCCCAGTACCCCATCAAGGACACGGTCCTCACTGACGTGACCATCTCCGGCGCCCGCAAGAGCGGCGACGCCCACGACGCGAAGTCCGGCTTCGGCGTGTGGGCGAACGAACTCCCCGAGGCGGGCCAGGGCCCGGCCGTCGGCGAAGTCACCTTCCACAACCTGAAGTTGACCGACAACGCGGTGGACATCCGCAACACGACGTCGACGTTCAAGATCAATTCCCTGCCGTAGCCGGTGGCCGACGCACCAGGATGGGTGGCCGGGCATACGTGCCCGGCCACCCTTTTCCCGCCCAGGAGCCACCATCATCGAGGGCGCGCCGTCCGCCGGCGCTGCATGTGATGACGACGAACCGGGTGCTGTCGGGCGCCCACGACGGGTTAGCCACCTGCGACGTCACCACCTGTCCCCAGGTAGCCCCGACGCGGTGGTCGAGCTGCTGGCGCCGTACGCGCCCGCGCTCTCGGTGTTCGACGTGTTTCTCGAGCGCCTGCTCGGCGAGAGCAAGCGGACCCCGTACCCGGCCGAGGGGATCGCGGAGATCCAGAGCTGACCAGAACTAAAGGAACCCTGGTTCCATTACTCGCCACTCCTTGCTACTGTTGCGGCACGCACTAACGGGACATCGAACCCATTAACAGGGAGATCGCCATGGAGTACCGACAGTTGGGGACGTCCGGACTCAAGGTTCCGGCGTTGAGCTTTGGGGCCGGGACCTTCGGTGGGCGTGGCCCGCTGTTTTCCGCGTGGGGTACCGCCGGGATCGACGAGGCGCGGCGCATGGTGGATCTGAGCCTGGAGCACGGCGTGACCTTGTTCGACACGGCCGATGTCTATTCGGACGGGGCGTCGGAGGAAGTACTCGGTGCGGCGCTCAAGGGGCGGCGCGATCGGGCGCTCATCTCGACCAAGGCCGCACTGCCGACCGGCGAGGGACCGTACGACGCCGGAGTGTCACGGTCGCGGCTGGTCGCGTCCGTCGACGCCGCGCTGCGGCGCCTCGACACCGACCACATCGACCTGTTCCAGCTGCACGCGTACGACGCGAGCACGCCGGTCGAGGAGGTTCTCGCCACGCTCGAGGATCTCGTGCGCGCCGGCAAGGTCCGTTACACCGGTGTCTCCAACTACGCGGGCTGGCAGCTGATGAAGGGGCTCGCCGAGGCGGACAAGCACGGGCGGCCACGGTTCGCCGCGCACCAGGTGTACTACTCGCTCGCCGGCCGGGACTACGAGTGGGAGTTGATGCCGCTCGCCGAGGAGGAGGGCGTGGGCGCCGTGGTGTGGAGTCCGCTCGGCTGGGGGCGACTCACCGGCAGGATTCGGCGCGGGCAGCCGTTGCCCGCCGACAGCAGGCTGCACCAGACGGCACAGTTCGGGCCACCCATCGAGGACGAGCATCTCTATCGCGTCATGGACGCGCTCGACGAGGTCGCGGAGGAGACCGGGAAGGCGATCCCACAGATCGCCATCAACTGGCTGCTGCGCCGGCCCACCGTCTCCACCGTGTTGATCGGGGCGCGGAACGAGGAGCAGCTGATGCAGAACCTGGGGGCCATCGGCTGGGAGCTCACCCCGGAGCAGGTGGCGAAGCTGGATGCGGCGAGTGAGGTCAAGGCCCCCTATCCGTACTACCCGTACCGGACCCAGGACGGGTTCCGGCAGCTGAATCCGCCGGCCGTGTGAGACACGAACCGGGGTGTCAACTCGTAGTTGACAGCCCCGCACTGTCAACCTACGGTTGCATCATGACGCAGCCAACCGACGCGAACGTCCGCCTCGACGACCTGATCGCAGCCATCAAGAAGGTCCACCCCGACGCACTCGACCAACTCCAGGACGCCGTCATCGCGGCGGACCACCTCGGCGAAGTGGCCGACCACCTGATCGGCCACTTCGTCGACCAGGCCCGCCGCTCCGGCGCCTCCTGGACGGACATCGGCAAGAGCATGGGCGTCACCCGGCAGGCGGCGCAGAAGCGCTTCGTGCCCAAGGGCGACGAGAAGCCCATCGACCCGAGCGAGGGCTTCAACCGGTACACGGTGCGCGCCCGCAACGTCGTGGTGGGCGCCCAGAACGAGGCCCGCGCCGCGAACAACGCGAACATCACCCCGGCGCACCTCGTGCTCGGCCTGCTGATGGAGCCGGAGGCCCTCGCCGCGAAGGCGATCCTCGCGCAGGACGTCTCGCTCGACACCGTGCGCGAGGCCGCGAAGGCGGCCCTCCCGGACGCGTCCGAGGACATGCCCGCCCTCGTGCCGTTCGACGCCGACGCCAAGAAGGCCCTGGAACTGACGTTCCGGGAGGCGCTGCGCCTGGGCCACAACTACATCGGCACCGAGCACATCCTGCTCGCACTCCTGGAGCACGAGAACGGATCCGGCCTGCTCACCGGGCTCGGCATCGACAAGGACAAGGTCGAGTCGCAGGTCCTCGCGACCCTCGCGGAGATCGTGAAGAACCAGCAGGAGTCCCAGGAGCCCGAGGAGGACTGAGAGTTCCCTGTCAGTCCTCCACCCCGAACTGTCTCCCATCTGTGCCGCCTACTTTCCTTCATAGGCGCAGGTGGGAGACTGCTTCCATGACTGCTGAGCGCTCAGGAACCCCCGCCCTGCCGGGCGATCTCATCGACGTCGACGCGCTGATCGAGGCGTACTACACGCGCGAGCCCGACGTCACGCGCCCCGAGCAGCGCGTCGTCTTCGGCACGAGTGGCCATCGCGGCTCCAGCCTCGACGGAGCCTTCAACGAGAAGCACATCGCCGCGATCACCCAGGCGATCGTCGAGCACCGCACCGCGGAGGGCATCACCGGCCCGCTCTTCATCGGCCCGGACACGCACGCCCTGTCGCAGCCCGCCCTGAAGACCGCCCTCGGTGTCCTCGCCGCGCACGGCGTACGGGTGCTGGCCGACGCGCACGAGGACTTCGTGCCGACGCCCGCGCTCAGCCACGCGATCCTGCGCTGGAACCGCGGCAAGGCCGACGGCGCCGGCGACCGCGCCGACGGCATCGTCATCACGCCGAGCCACAACCCGCCCCGCGACGGCGGCTTCAAGTACAACCCTCCGCACGGCGGCCCCGCCGACTCCACCACCACCTCGTGGATCGCCGATCGCGCCAACGAGCTGCTGGAGGACGCCAGTTGGACGCCGCGCACCGTCGAAGAGCCGGCCTGGGAGCCGTACGACTTCCGTGAGCGCTACGTCGAGGATCTCAAGGACATCATCGACATCGACGCCATCCGCGCCTCCGGCGTGCGGGTCGGCGCCGATCCACTGGGCGGCGCGAGCGTGCACTACTGGGCGCGCATCGCCGAGATGTACGGGCTCGACCTGACCGTGGTGAACCCGGACACCGATCCGACGTGGCGTTTCATGACGCTCGACTGGGACGGCAAGATCCGGATGGACCCGTCGTCCGCACCCGCGATGGCCTCGGTGCTCGCACGCCGCGACGAGTACGACCTGCTGACCGGCAACGACGCGGACGCCGACCGGCACGGCATCGTCACCCCGGACGCGGGCCTGATGAACCCGAACCACTATCTGGCCGTCGCCATCCACTACTTGTTCAGCCACAGGGACCGGTGGTCGGCGTCCGCGGCCATCGGCAAGACGCTCGTGTCGTCCGCCGTCATCGACCGGATCGCCGCCACCCTCGGCCGCGAACTCGTCGAAGTCCCCGTCGGATTCAAGTGGTTCGTGCCAGGTCTGGTCGACGGTTCGGTGGCGTTCGGCGGCGAGGAGAGCGCCGGGGCGAGCTTCGTCCGCAAGGACGGCAGCGTCTGGACCACCGACAAGGACGGCATCCTGCTCGCCCTGCTGGCCGCCGAGATCACCGCCGTCACCGGTAAGACGCCTTCCGTGTACTACGCCGAACTCGCCGCCGAGCACGGCGCGTCGGGCGCCGCCTACGCCCGCATCGACGCCAAGGCGACGAAGGAGCAGAAGGCCCGCCTCGCGAAGCTGACCGGCGACGCGATCACCGCCGACACCCTCGCGGGCGAGCCGATCACGGCCCGGCTGTCCGAGGCTCCGGGCAACGGCGCGGCCATCGGGGGCGTCAAGGTCACCACCGAGAACGCATGGTTCGCGGCCCGGCCCAGCGGCACGGAGGACGTCTACAAGATCTACGCCGAGTCGTTCCACGGCGCCGAGCACCTCGCCCAGGTGCAGAGCGAGGCGCAGGCGATCGTGGACGCGGCGCTCAGCTGACGTTCAGGTGCTCTGGGTCTCGGCAATGCCGGGGAGGCCGGCGACGCCGTCCAACACATAGCTGTGCGGGTGGAGTTCGAGCTGCTCACGGGTGAGCTGTCCCGTGAGCACGCCCACCACGACAGCCGCGCCCGCGTTGAACCCGGCCTCCATGTCGACGACCGTGTCGCCGGCCACGAGGACCTTGCGCACGTCGACGACGCCCGTCTTCTCCATCGCGCGCTGGATCATGTACGGCGCGGGTCGGCCGCGGGGCACCTCGTCGGAGGTGACGACCGCGTCGAGGTTGCCGCCCTCTTCGGTGGACCAGCCGAGCGAGTCGAGCAGCGGCAGTGCCACGTCCGCGCTGAAGCCGGTGGTGAGGGCGACCTTGATGCCGCGGGCGCGCAGCTCTTCAAGTGCCTTGTCCGCGTGGGCTATCGGCTCCGGAGGCTGCTTGGCGTAGCTCTCGCGCAGGTACGCGCGGAACTCCGCGTACTGTCGCTCGACCAGCTCCGCGTCGGGCGTGCCGCCGCCGATGCGGACGAGCGCGGCGATGGCCTCGCGCTTGTCGGTGCCCATCCAGGTCTGCAGGTCGACCGGGTCGACGCGGACGCCGGTGGACTCGACGGCGTGCCGCAGCGCGTCGTACACGGCCCCGTGCTCGTCGATGGTGGTGCCTGCCATGTCGAAGACGGCGAGTTCGATCACTGGGCTTCCTCACGTGTGATGCGGGTGTCTGCGGTGCCGCCGCGGGCCGCGACGGTGCGGCCGTCCATGGTGTTCTCGATGGTGAAGGTGGCCATGGACGGCAGATAGCGGTCGTCCGCGTACTCGACGGGCCTGCCGTCGCCGGTGTAGGCCAACCTCCGTACGCGCAGCAGGGGTTGGCCGGGGTCGACGCCGAGTAGCTCGGCGTCCTGCGGGTCCGCCGCGACGGCGTCGATGGTGTGCCGGGCGCGGTCCAGGTCGACGCCGCACGAGGTCAGGGCGTCGTAGACCGAGCCCTCGTCCGGGTCGAACACGAACAGGTGCAGGCCGACGTCGAGGACGAACGTGGACCGCTCGACCATCGCGGGCACCCCGTCGAGGTGGCGCAGCCGGACGAGATCGACGCCCGGCGCGCCCTCGTCGAGGCCCAGGCGCGCGGCGGCCTCGGGGCTCGCGCGGCGCCGGGCCACCTCCACGGTGTGCTGGCCCGGGGTCCGTCCGATCGACTCGGCCCACTGCGTGAACGACATCAGCGAGGCGAACGGCTGCGAGGGCGTGACCCTGCGGGCGACGGGCGGTTTGCCGCGTCCGCCGACCAGATGGCCGTCTGCCCGCAGCTGCGCGAGCGCCTGTCGCACCGGGCCGCGCGAGGTCCCGAACTCCTCGCACAGCTGGGCCTCGCTCGGCACGGGCGCCCCTTCGGGCCACTCCCCCGACTCGATACGTCGCCGGAACTCGGTGCCGAGCCGCTGGTGCAGCGGCCCCTCCTCGCTACTTGTCTTCACAAGTCGAGTTTCGCAGCCCGGATACACACGCGGCAAGAGCGCACCTGGCGCACAGCTGGTAAACAACGAGGAAACTTGTATAGACAACGCTTGCGGGTGACGGCGGGCGGTCCGCAGTCTTGGTGTCATGAACAACGCATCAGCGCCATCCACCGCACTCCCCTCCGGCCGCAGCGACCTCGTCGTGGTCGGTGCCGGCATCGTCGGCCTCGCCCACGCCTTCGAGGCGGTGCGCCGGGGCCTCAGCGTCACGGTGGTCGAGCGGGACCGGCGGCCCGTGGGCGCGTCCGTGCGCAACTTCGGCCACTGTTGCGTCACGGCGCAGCGCGGCGAACTCCTCGACCTCGCGCTGCGCTCACGCTCCGGCTGGGTGGACGCCGCCAAGTCGGCCGGACTGTGGGCACCGGAGGCGGGCGCGCTCGTGGTGGCCCGGTCGGCGACCGAGCTGGCGGTCCTGGAGGAGCTGCGGGACGAGCGCGGCACGGACGCGGTGCGGCTGCGCACGCGCGACGAGGTGGGCGAGGCACTCGGCCGCTCAGCGGAGGAGCGCGAGGACCTGGCCGGCGGCGCGCTACTGCCCGCGGACCTGCGGGTGAACCCGCGCGAGGCGGCGCCGCGGCTCGCTGACTGGCTGGCCGAGCAGCCCGGCGTGACCATCGCCTGGGGCACGAACGTGCTCGGCGTGGAGTCCGGCACGGTGCACACCAGTCGGGGGCCGGTGCACGGGGACCGGATCCTGCTCTGCGTCGGCCACGACCTGGACCGCCTGTACCCGGCGGAGGCCGAGGCGCACGGCATCGAACGCTGCCGACTGTCGATGGCCCGGGTCGCGGCGCCCGACGCCTTCCGCACGGACTCGGCGGTCCTGACCGCGACATCGATGCTGCGCTACGACGGCTTCACGGCGATGCCGTCCGCCGACCGGCTGCGCGCCGAGGTCACCGCGCACAGCCCCGAACTCCTGGACGTGGTCGCCAACGTGATGTTCACACGGCTGCCCGACGGCACGGTCCTGGTCGGCGACTCGCACGCGTACGACGCGACGGAGATCCCGTTCCAGGACGAGGCGACGGCGGAACTGCTGCTGCGCGAGGCCTCCCGCGTCCTGGGCGTCCCCTCGGTGCGGGTCACCGAACGCTGGCAGGGCGTGTACGCGAGCAGCGCCCGCGGACCGCTGCTCGTACGCGATGTGGCGCCGGGCGTCCGGGCGCTCTCGGTGACGTCGGGGATCGGCATGACACTGTCGTTCGGGCTCGCGGCGGCGACGTTCGACGGGTCACTTGCTGAGACGACGTCGAGCCCGGCGCAGTATTGATCAATTCTTTGCCTGTGGCCGGATCACACTGGTAGCCCAGGGCAACTTTTCGCAAGGAGCCGCCGCCGCAAGGGATTTGCGAAGGGGATCATTCCGCTTGGCGTGACGACCGGCGGCCGAAACCGCTCGGTCGGACACCTCCGGCACGTTACGGACGCATTGACCCACCCCACCTCCATGTCACACGCTCGAAACATAGATGCCGTGTACAACTTGTTGCCCCGGTTGGCCACGGCCGTACGGCGAGCAGGAGGAAGCGTTATGTGTGGCATCACCGGCTGGGTTTCCTTCGACCGTGACCTGCGGGCCTCGGCCGAGACATTGAATGCAATGACCCAGACCATGGAGTGCCGCGGTCCCGACGACCGCGGCACCTGGATCGAGGGCCCCGCGGCGCTCGGTCACCGCAGGCTCGCCATCATCGACCTGCCGGGCGGCCGGCAGCCCATGACCGTCGAGACACCGGACGGAAACGTCGCCATGGTGTACTCGGGTGAGACGTACAACTACACCGAGCTCCGCGCCGAACTGGCGGCCCTCGGCCACGAGTTCCGCACGGACTCGGACACCGAGGTGGTGCTGCACGGCTACCTCGAGTGGGGCGAGGAACTGCCCGAGCGGCTCAACGGCATGTACGCGTTCGCCATCTGGGACGGCCGCACCGACAAGCTCGTCATGATCCGCGACCGAATGGGCATCAAGCCCTTCTACTTCTACGAGACGCCGGACGGCGTGCTGTTCGGCTCCGAGCCCAAGGCGATCCTCGCCAATCCGCTCGCGGCGCGCCGTGTCACCCTCGACGGCCTGCGCGAGTTGTTCACGTTCGTGAAGACTCCGGGGCACGCCGTGTGGGACGGGATGAACGAGGTGGTGCCGGGCACGGTCGTCACCGTCGACCGTCGGGGGCTGCGGCAGCGCGCGTACTGGACGCTGGAGACGAAGCCGCACACCGACGACCAGGAAACGACCATCGCCAGGGTGCGCGAGCTGCTCGACGACATCGTGCGCCGTCAGCTCGTCTCCGACGTGCCGCGCTGCACGCTCCTGTCGGGCGGTCTCGACTCCTCCGCGATGACGGCGATCGCCGCCCAGCAGCTGGCCGGCCAGGAGACGGTGCGCAGCTTCGCCGTCGACTTCCTCGGCCAGGCCGAGAACTTCGTCGCCGACGAGCTGCGCGGCACGCCCGACACCCCCTTCGTGCACGACGTGGCGCAGGCATCGGGGACCGACCACCAGGACATCGTGCTCGACTCGAACGCGCTCGCCGACCCCGAGGTGCGCGCCCGCGTCATCCGGGCGCGCGACATCCCGGCGGGGCTCGGCGACATGGACGCCTCCCTGTACCTGCTGTTCAAGGCGATCCGCGAGCACTCGACGGTCGCCCTGTCCGGCGAGTCCGCGGACGAGGTCTTCGGCGGCTACCTCCAGTTCTTCGACGAGGAGGCCCGGGGCGCGGAGGCGTTCCCGTGGCTGGTCAGCATGGGCAAGCACATCGGTGACGACTCGGACGTGATCAGGCCCGAGCTCACCAAGCGGCTCGACCTGGAGGGGTACACCGCCGACAGCTACGCCGAAGCGGTACGCGACATCGAGCGCCTGGAGGGCGAGAGCGACTTCGAGTACCGGATGCGCCGCATCTGCTACCTGCACCTGACCCGCTTCGTGCGCGTCCTGCTCGACCGCAAGGACCGGGCGAGCATGGCGGTCGGCCTCGAGGTGCGGGTCCCGTTCTGCGACCACCGGCTCGTCGAGTACGTCTACAACACGCCGTGGGCGCTGAAGTCGTTCGACGGGCGTGAGAAGAGCCTGCTGCGCGAGGCGACGGCGGACGTGCTGCCGACGTCGGTGTACGACCGGGTCAAGAGCCCGTACCCGTCGACGCAGGATCCGAAGTACGCGCTCGCGCTGCAGGAGCACGCCAAGGACCTGCTCGCGAAGCCCTCGCACCGGGTCTTCGAGATCGTCGACAGGGACCGGCTCAGTGCCGCCGCCCACCGCGAGACCCCGCAGATCACGCAGGCCTCGCGGCGCGGCCTGGAGCGCACCCTGGACCTGGCGCTCTGGCTCGACATGTACGACCCGGAACTGGTCCTCGACTGACGCCGGCGCCGAAGCCGGAAAGGGACTGGCCCCGGGCCCGGCCCCGTGTCTAAGATCCCGGACAGCATCGCGTGCCGGTCACCGACCGGGTGAGGCATGGAGGTGCCGGAGTTGCCTTCTGGAGGCAATCCACCATGGCAGTTCAGCTCAATCACACCATCGTCCACTCCCGGGACAACCGGGAGTCCGCCGAGTTCCTCGCGCACATCCTGGGGCTCGAAGCGGGCGATGCATGGGGCCCGTTCATCCCGCTCGACCTGAGCAACGGCGTGACCCTGGACTTCGCGACGATCCCCGCCGAGTCCATCGTCACGCAGCACTACGCCTTCCTCGTCACCGAGGAGGAGTTCGACGGGATCTTCGGGCGCATCAAGGACGCGGGGCTCACGTACTACGCCGATCCGCACCGCAAGCAGCCGGGCGAGATCAACCACAACGACGGGGGGCGTGGCGTGTACTTCATGGACCCCGCGAACCACGGCATGGAAGTGATCACGCGCCCCTACGGGGGCGGTGACCAGTAGCACGGGATCGGGTGGGGCCGTGGCCTTCGGGCCGCGGCCCCACCGCTCGTCGTCGTCCGCTCAGCTGTCCTGCAGCACCCCGAAGACGTTTCCGTCCGCGTCCTTCAGCGATGCGATCCGGCGGCCCGGGCCGACCTCCGTGACGTCCTGGATGACCTCGGCACCGGACTCGACCAGGGACTTGACCATCCCCTCGATGTCGTCGACGGTCCAGTAGCCCACGGGTCCTGTCATGCCCTGCTGGTGCCCGTTCGGATTCAGGCCGAAGTGCTGTCCCGCCACGTCATAGCCCACGTAGTACGCCTCGTCGGAGGACGGCTCCACGCCGAGCAGCTTGGTGTAGACGGCCTTGGCGGCGGCGAGGTCCCGGACGGGGGCGATGATCGTTTGCTGACCGCTGGTCATGGAGTACTCCTTCACTCGTTACGTGACTCTCGCTGCTACGACCCGCGCCACGGCGGATGTGTGACGGCTTCCGGAAAGAAATTCCGGAAGCGTTCCCCGGCCGGGCTCAGCCGAAGTTCGTCACATCCAGAAACAGGAACACCGTTCCGACGACGAACGCCGCGATGCCGAGCGCACCGAGGGCGAGCGCCGTCCGCCTGGCCGGGCGGCAGACCGCCTCGGCCTCCTCCTGCCGGACCGAAGCCCCGCACGGGAGCGCCGCAAGACCGTAGGTCACCAGTCCCGCGGTACCGACCGTGAGGCCGAGTCCGAGCCACGTCACACTCGCGGACATAAAGGACATGCGTCCGATTTTGCGCCCGTTCGTGGGATCCCGCTATTCAGACGGTGACCGTGTGCACACGCGGTGCGGCCGCCTCAGGACGCCTCGTCCAGACCGGGCACGGGCGCGCCGGAGGGGAAGCCGGCCGCCGTGTAGGCGTCGTACAGCTCTTTCCACGGCGGCGTCGCTCCCGTGTGGCCCTCGGACAGGGGCTCGCCGCGGTCGGCCGCGTCGAGGGCGAGCAGACAGACCTCCCAGCCCGCCGCGTTGCGCGCCGCGGTGTCCGCGGTCACCAGCACGTTGGTGAGCGTCAGGTGCGTGCCGCCGTCGCCGCGCTCCTCCAGGTCGTACTGCAGCTCGTCGCCTCCCCACATGAAGGAGAAGTGGCGCGGGGGCTCGGCGGCGACGACCGTGCCCTCGGACTCCGGCATGTTCGGATCGCCGAAGAAGCGGATCGTCGCGCCGGGGCTCAGCTCGCCCACCTCGAACTGGGACGGGAACCAGTGCGCGAGGTCGGCCGGGTCGGTGACATAGCGCCAGACGCGGTCGATCGGCTTCTCGTACGTGCGGGTGAACCGGACGGCGGGACGGCCGTCGTCCAGAGTGAGGTAGCTGCCGGTCGTGGTCGTCATGCCTGCGCCTTCCATGCCATCTCGGTCAGTGCTCACTCCGAGCCTCTCATCGGGCACCGACAGCCGCCTCCGCCGCGGTGGTGCGCGGGCCGTTCCTCGGGCAGGCTCGGGGCGCACGATCGTGTCCGACCCCGGAGGGAGACCCACGTGCCCGGCAACGCCTCGTACGGCAAGAAGGCCTTCAAACGGTCCCGCAGTCATTTCACCGACCGGATCACCGCCGACGGTCGGGACGGCTGGCCGGTGGAGGCGGGCCGCTACCGGCTCGTCGTGAGCAAGGCCTGTCCCTGGGCGAGCCGCGCCCTGGTGGTGCGCCGCCTCCTCGGCCTGGAGGACGCGCTGTCGCTCGCGGTCGCCGACCCGATCCAGGACGACCGCAGTTGGCGCTTCACGCTCGACCCGGACGACCGCGATCCGGTGCTCGGCATCCGCTTCCTCAGTGAGGCGTACGACGCGCGGGAGACCGGGTATCCGGGCGGCGTCAGCGTGCCCGCGATCGTCGACGTACCGTCCGGGAAGCTCGTCACCAACGACTACCAGCAGCTGACGCTCGACCTGGAGACCGAGTGGACGGCGCTGCACCGGGACGGCGCGCCCGACCTGTATCCGGAGCCGCTGCGCGACGAGATCGACGAGGTGATGGAGGGCATCTACCGGGACGTCAACAACGGCGTGTACCGGGCCGGATTCGCCAGCGAGCAGGACGCGTACGAGGAGGCGTACGGGGACGTGTTCGCCAGGCTCGACACGGTGTCGCGGCGGCTCGCCGGCCAGCGGTATCTCGTCGGCGACACGATCACGGAGGCGGACGTCCGGCTCTTCACGACGCTGGTCCGCTTCGACGCCGTCTACCACGGCCACTTCAAGTGCAACCGCAACAAGCTGGCCGAGGACCCGGTCCTGTGGGCGTACGCGCGGGATCTGTTCCAGACACCCGGCTTCGGGGACACGGTCGACTTCGACCACATCAAGCGGCACTACTACCAGGTGCACACCGGCATCAACCCCACGCGGATCGTGCCGCTCGGCCCGGACCCGTCCGGCTGGCTCGCCCCGCACGGCCGCGAGAAGCTGGGCGGGCGCCCCTTCGGGGACGGCACGCCGCCGGTGTCTCGATAGGGTCGGGGCGTACGTTCCGCCCGGTCACGGAGTCGCCATGTCCCGCCCCCACGTGTTGTTGTCCGCCGCGGTGTCGCTCGACGGATGCCTCGACGACACCGGCCCCGAGCGGCTCCTGCTCTCGGGGGCGGAGGACTTCGAGCGGGTGGACGCGGTGCGGGCGGCGAGCGACGCGATCCTCGTCGGGGCGGGGACGCTGCGCGCGGACCGGCCCCGGCTGCTCGTCAATTCGCCGCAGCGGCGCGCCAAGCGGGTCGACGACGGGCTGCCCGCCTACCCGTTGAGGGTGGCGGTCACCGCCTCGGGGGACCTGGATCCGGGTGACCCGTTCTGGACGACGGGTGGCGAACGGCTCGTCTACACGACCGAGTCGGGCGCCACGCTCGCCCGCACGCGCGTGGGTGGCGCTGCGGACGTGGTGGCGCTCGGCCGGCACCTGGACTGGGCGGCGCTCCTCGACGACCTCGGCACGCGCGGCGTGCGGCGGCTGCTCGTCGAGGGCGGCGCGCGCGTGCACACGCAGCTGCTGCAGCTGGGGCTCGCGGACGAACTGCGGCTCGCCGTCGCCCCGTTGGTGGTCGGCGAGCCGGGCGCGCCCCGCCTGTTCGGGCCCGGTTCCTACCCGGGCGGGCCGCGCAGCCGGATGCGGGTACTCGCCACGGAGCGGGTCGGGGACGTGATCGTCACCCGGTACGCGCCGACCGTCCCGGGCCCCGGCGCGGCGGCCACCGCGGCGGACCGGCACTGGCTGCGGCTGGCCTGTGAACTGGCCTCCGAGTGCCCGCCGTCGCGGACCGCGTTCAGCGTCGGCGCCGTGGTCGTCGCGGACGACGGCACGGAGCTGGCGCGCGGTTACTCGCGCGAGGGCGAGGACCCGGTGGTGCACGCCGAGGAGTCCGCGCTCGGCAAGCTCGCCGCCGACGACCCGCGCCTCGCCACGGCCACCGTCTACAGCAGCCTGGAGCCGTGCGCCCACCGGGCCTCGCGGCCGAAGCCGTGCGCCCGGCTCATCGTCGACGCGGGGGTGCGCCGCGTGGTGACGGCGTGGCGGGAGCCGGACACGTTCGTGCCCGGCGCCGACGGGATCGGGGTGCTCGCGTCAGCGGGCGTCACCGTGGTGGAGGTCCCGGAGCTGGCCGACGCGGCCGTGCTCCCCAACCGCCACCTGGTCGCGGCCGCTCCGTAGCGGGTACGCGCGCGTACCGAGCCGCACGACCACGACGGCCGCGAGGCCGAGGACGAGCCCCAGCGCGGTGCGTATCCCGAAGGGCTCGCCGAACATCAGCGCTCCCCACACGGCGGTGACGGGCGCCATCAGGAACATCAACGTGTTGACCTGCGTGAGGCCGCCGCGCCGCAGCACGATCCAGTAGAGGCCGTAGCCGCCGAACGTCGACAGGCCGACGAGCCAGGCGATCGAGCCCCAGAAGGACGGCGCGGCGGGCGGCGCGGCCTCGCCGAGCGCGACGGCGAGTCCGCTGAAGACGACGGCGCTGGTGGCGCAGTGCACGGTCAGCGCGACCATCGGCTCGACCCGGGTGCGCGAGCGGCTCTCCACGAAGGTGGCCGCGACCAGCGACAACATGCCGAGGAACGGGACGCCGTACGCCCACCACGGGACGCCGGTGACGGCGCCGGCGTCGGCCGTGGTGACGACGACGACCCCGGCAAGACCCAGGCACAGGCCCAGCCACTGCCGCCCGGTGACGTACTGCCGCAGCAGCGGTCCGGCGAGGGCGCCCGCGACCAGGGGCTGGGTGCCGTCGATGAGGGCGGTCGTGCCGCTGGAGACGCCGAGTTGGATGGCGTAGTAGACGGTCAGCAGGTAGCCGCTCTGCGAGAGGGCGCCGATGACGACCTGCCGTCCGACGGCGCGCCTGCCGAGCCCGCGCCATCGCTTCCTGCCGGCTGCCGCCGCGACGGCGCCGAGGACCAGCGCCAGCGGCAGGAACCGCCACATCAGCGTGGTCACGGCGCTCGCGTCGCCGGCGCCGAGCTTGGCTCCGATGAAGCCGGAGCTCCAGGTCAGGACGAATCCGATGGACAGAAGGACGTTCATGGCGCGGCCACCGCCTCGCGTGATCGGGTTCAAGTGCAGAGGTATACAGATCTGTCTACCTGGCTCCACTATACAGATCGGTATACCCTGGAGGCATGCGTACGACGACGAACCCCGCCCCGCCGGCCGTCGACCCGGACCGGCCCGACCTCACACCGGCCGCGCGCAAGGTCCTCGCGACCGCCTCGCGGCTGTTCTACGAGCGCGGCATCCACGCGGTCGGCGTGGATCTGATCGCGGCGGAGTCGGGCGTCACGAAGAAGACGCTCTACGACCGCTTCGGCTCCAAGGAGCAGATCGTCGTCGACTACCTGGCGACCCGCGACGCCCGCTGGCGCGCCTACCTCGCCGGCCACCACGAGGACGCCGAACTCTCCCCCACCGAGCGGGTGCTGGCCGTTTTCGACGCCTCCCAGGAGTGGATGCGCGCCAACAGCGGCAAGGGCTGCAGCATGGTCAACGCGCACGCGGAGATCAGCGACCCCGCGCACCCCGCGTACGCGGTGATCACCGGCCAGAAGCGGTGGATGCTGGAGCTGTTCACCCGGCTCGCGGGCGACGTGGCGCCGGACTCCGCAAGGGAGTTGGGGCGTTCGCTGATGCTGTTGCACGAGGGCGCGCTGGTCTCGGACGGACTGGATGTGTTCCCGGACGCCTTCGGCCGGGCGCGCAGGATGGCGGCGTTCCTGCTGTCGGCGGCGAAGGACGCGCGGTGACGGCCGGGGCGTGGGAGGCCGGGGCGCCGGGTGTGCTGCGGCTGCCTTCGGGGCGGCTCGTGCGCGGCAGGGGGCTGCGTGATCCACTGCCCGCCGGTCCCCCGCCGACGTACGGCATCTACCTCCTGGGCGCCGAACCCCCGCCCACGGACTGGGAGTCGACGTGGCTGCGCTGGC
Source organism: Streptomyces sp. UC4497 (assembly GCF_054871485.1). Taxonomy (NCBI): domain Bacteria; kingdom Bacillati; phylum Actinomycetota; class Actinomycetes; order Kitasatosporales; family Streptomycetaceae; genus Streptomyces; species Streptomyces sp. UC4497. Next base: position 172,398 of record NZ_JBTYHB010000013.1, read on the forward strand.
CCGACTTCCGGCTGCCCGCCGACCGCGCACGCGCGCGTGCCGTGTTCGCCGAGGCGTGGCGGCGCTGCGCGGACGAGCGGGTGGAGTTGGCGTGCGCAGGCGGGCGCGGCCGTACGGGAACGGCGCTCGCGTGTCTAGCGGTGCTGGACGGAGTACCGGCCGACAGGGCCGTCACCTACGTACGCGAGCACTACGCGCGTGGGGCGGTTGAGACGCCGTGGCAGAAGCGGTACGTACGGCGGTTCGCCGCTTCTTGAAAAGGGCATGATCAGCGCTTCCCGTGGCATTTGGTAGTCATGGGAAGGAGGCCCCATGACGCCGAGGACCGCACTGCCCCGTTGGGCGAGGGTCGCGCGAATCCCCCTGTGGACGAAGGCGGCGCTCGCGCTGTTCGTCGTACTGGCGGTCGTGTGCACCGGACTGAGCATGGTGCACCGCCTTGACGACATGTTCGGCAGCGAGACGCACGACCGCTCGGGGCCCGCGCTGCTCAAGTCCGTACGGGACATGAGCCGTTACGAAGCCGCGGCCGGGAACTACCAGGTGGTCGTCGACCTGGACAAGGACTCCAAGTTTCTCCCGGACGCCATCCAGGGCACGCGCACGCTGTACATCGGCGCGGGCACGGTCAACTCGTATGTGGACCTGGGCAAGCTCGGCCCGGGCGATGTGCGGGTGAACGACAAGCGCACGTCCGCGACGCTGCGCCTGCCCCACGCCCGGCTCGCCAAGCCCACTCTCGACACGGACCGCTCGTACGCCGTGGCGAAGCAGCGCGGCCTGCTCGACCGGCTCGGTGACGTCTTCTCCGACAATCCGGGCGATGAGCGGGCGGTGCGCCAGCTCGCCGCCCGACACATCGGCGAGGCCGCGCGGGACAGCAAGCTGACGGGCCGCGCCGAGCGGAACACGACGGAGATGTTGAGCGGCCTGCTGCACTCCCTGGGGTTCCGCGACGTGAAGGTCACCTACGGGACGTGACCAGTACGGGACGTGACCAGCCGGTTAGCCCCTAGCGCAGGTGCCGGGCGAAGAACCCGGCCGCGTCCTCTCCTGCGGACTGCGGGACGCCCGTGTGTCCGCCCATGTTGGCGAGCAGCGTCTTCTCCTTGGAGCCGAAGGCGTCGAACAGGTCCAGGGCGGCCTGCCGGTCGTTCCCCTCGTCGTCCCACTGCAACAGGACATGCAGCGGAATGGTGACCCGGCGGGCCTCCTCGAACATGGTGCGGGGCACGAAGCTGCCGGCGAAGAGGCCGGCGGCCACGATGCGCGGCTCGACCACCGCCAGCCGGACACCGATGGAGATCACGCCTCCCGAGTACGCGACCGGACCGCCGATCTCGGGCAGTGCCAGCAGGGCGTCGAGGGCGGCCCGCCATTCCGGGACCGCCTGATCGACGAGCGGGAGGATGACGGCGTCGATGATCTCGTCGCCGACCGGCTCGCTGGCCTGCAAGGTCCGGCGCAGGTCGGCGCGGGCCTCGTCGACGGCGGCCAGGCGGGGCCGGTCACCGCTCCCGGGGAGCTCGATGGTGACCGCGGCGAAGCCCTCCGCCGCGGAGCGCCGGGCCCGGGCCGCGAGGCGGGGGTACATCTTCCGCAGCCCGAGCGGCGGGTGGCCGAGCAGGATGAGCGGGACCGGTGCGGACGCCGAGGCGGATGCGGGCGTCCACAGGATGCCGGGGACGTCGCCGAGGGTGAACGCGCGCTCGACGACACCGTCGTCGAGGCGTTGTTCAGAGGTGAAGTGCATGGTCGTGCCTTTCGGGAGAGCTCAGGAACGGCGCTCCCGGACGACGACCTATCGCCCGACCGTGACCCCGGAGGAGAGCACCCATGTCGATTCGTTCACGGGTACCACCTCCTCGTTCTCTCCCACGGCCTCCGAAAGGCTAGCACTGGACCCGGACAGCCGCGCCGGACACCCGTACCCGAGGGTCCCCCGCACGCAGGTCGACCTCCAGCAGCGACGGGCGGCCCATGTCGTGGCCCTGGTGCAGCGTCAGGTGCGCGTCCTCGGGGACGAGGCCCAGTTCGCGGACGTACGCGCCGAAGGCGGCGGCCGCCGCGCCTGTGGCGGCGTCCTCCACGACGCCGCCGACCGGGAACGGGTCGCGCACGTGGAAGGTGGTCGCGTTCTCGCGCCACACCAGTTGCACGGTCGTCAGGTCGAGCCGGCGCATGAGGGTCAGCAGGGCGTCGAAGTCGTAGTCCAGATCGGCCAGCCGGTCACGGGTGGCGGCCGCGAGGACCAAGTGGCGCACGCCCGCGTAGGCGATCCTCGGGGGCAGCGCGGAGTCCAGATCGCCGGCCTGCCAGCCCAGGGCGGCGAGCGCCTCCCGCACGTCCTCCTGGGCCACGTCGTGCACGCTCGGTTCCACGCTGGTGAGCGTGGCCTTGAGGACGCCGTCCTCGCGGCGGACGGCGACCGGTACGCGTCCCGCCGCGGTGTGGAAGTCGAAGTCCCCGGTGCCGTAGTGCTCGCCGAGTGCGACCGCGGCGGCGACGGTGGCGTGGCCGCAGAAGTCGACCTCCGCCTTGGGGCTGAAGTACCGGAGCGTGAAGGACCGCTTGTCCTGCGGGTCGGGTCCCGGCGTGAGGAACGCGGACTCGGAGTAGCCGAGTTCGGCGGCGATCCCGACCATCTCTCGGTCACCGAGCGAGGCGGCGTCGAGTACGACACCGGCGCCGTTGCCGCCCTCGGGGCTCGTCGAGAACGCGGTGTAGTGCAGCACTTCGGAGGCCGGGGTCGGCGCGGTGTTCGTCATGGAGGCAGAGCCTTTCACACGGGCGGTGCTGTCCTGGGCACGGTCAACCTGACGAACATCCGCCGCCCCACGCCGAATTCCCCGGTCAGTGCCGTGTCGTCAGGCGCAGATGAAGCTCCTCCTCCTGGTCGCCGGAGGCGGCGGTCGCCTCGGTGACGGTGAACGCGGTCTCCAGTGCCCCGCGCACGCGGTCCAGGGCCTCGTGGCCGCCCTGGAGGTCCGCGGTGACCGTCCCGGTGAGGGGCTCCGCCTCGGAGGGCGCCGGCTGGGACGCGGTGTCCACCGTGGTGAGCCAGACCGTCGCGTCGCCGTCGGGGCGCTCGCTCGGTGCGCGGTCCGAGGGGAAGGCCGTGGACAGCACGCGCAGGGCCGCTTCGGCGTCCTGTGGTGTGCAGTCGCTGAGTGCCACGCCCACCACTGTGGGGGCGTAGCCGTGGACGGGAGTCGTGTCGGTCATGGTGGCTGCTCCCTCTGCGTCGCCGGTGTCCGGATCTTCCGGGTACCGGCGACTCGGCGGGTCAAACCCCAGGTCAGGAGATGCGCGTTCCGATGACGATCGTGGCGTACAGGTCCTCGTCGGCCACCACGCGCGCGTGCAGGCCCGCCGAGCGCACGGCCGCCTGGGCCGCGGCGGCCTGGCGCTCGCTCGTCTCGACGAAGAGATGTCCGCCGGGCGCGAGCCACTGCGGGGCCTCGCCCGCGACCCTGCGGAGCACGTCGAGGCCGTCGTGCCCGCCGTCGAGGGCGATGCGCCGCTCGTGTTCGCGGGCCTCGGGCGGCAGCAGCGGGACATCGCCCGTGGGGACGTACGGCCCGTTCGCCACCAGGGTATCGACGTGGCCCTTGAGGTCGGCGGGCAGCGGCCCGTACAGGTCGCCTTCGTGGACCTCGCCGCCGAGCGGGGCGAGGTTGCGGCGGGCGCAGCGCACGGCCGCGGGGTCCAGGTCGGCCGCGTACAGCCGGGACGGGCGGCGGCCGGCCAGGACGGCGGCCACGGCGCCCGTGCCGCAGCACAGGTCGACGACGACGGCGCCGGGCGGCATGTGGTCGAGGGCCTGTCGGGTCAGGAACTCGGTGCGGCGGCGCGGCACGAAGACGTTGGGGTCGACGGCGATGCGCAGCCCGCAGAACTCGGCCCAGCCGACGACGTGTTCCAGGGGCAGCCCGCTCGCGCGGCGCTCGACCATGGCCGCCAGTTCGGCGGCGTCGCGGGCGGTGGACAGCAGGATGCGCGCCTCGTCCTCGGCGAAGACACAGCCGGCGGCGCGCAGGGACTCGACCACCGACGTGGAATCGAGCGGAAGGGGGGAGCTGGGCGACGGGGAAAGCGTCATAAGGGGTGGCCTCTCGGGATGCCGAGGGGGCTCCCGGTCACCGGACGGCCGAGGCCTCGCTCAGCGCGAGCGGGCGGGGCGTACGGCGCGAGAAGGGAGCTCCCGACCTGACACAACGGTGATCGGACTCACCTCCTCGTTCCCTCGCGGTGCTGCACGGATCGCACACAGTACCGCACCGAACACCGCGTCCGATTGCCGCCAGCACACCGTGCCGGGACCGACGAGCCTGGAGTCCTCGCCGATACCGCCCACCTACGGAGATGCACAGCGATGACCGGCACCACCACCGCCCCGCACGCCCGGGTGGAGGCCCTCGACTGGCCCGCTCTGGGTGCGGAGCTCGACGCTTTCGGCCATGCCCTCACCCCTCGCCCGGTGCTCACCGCCGACGAGTGCCGGTCCGTCGCCGCGCTCTACGACGACGTGCAGCGGTTCCGGTCGACGATCGACATGGAGCGCTACCGGTTCGGCCGCGGCCAGTACCGCTACTTCGACCACCCGCTGCCCGAGCTCGTACGGGAGCTGCGCGCGGCGTTCTATCCGCGGCTGCTGCCCGTCGCCCAGGAGTGGGCGCGGCGCCTGAACAGGGCAGCGCCCTGGCCCGACACCCTCGACGCCTGGCTCGACCGGTGCCATGCGGCGGGCCAGAAGCGGCCGACGCCGATCCTGCTGCGCTACGGGCCCGGCGACTGGAACGCGCTGCACCGCGACATCTACGGGGAGTTGGTGTTTCCGCTCCAGGTCGTGATCGGACTGGACGAGCCGGGCGGCGACTTCACCGGCGGCGAGTTCCTGATGACCGAGCAGCGGGCGCGCGCCCAGTCGCGCGGTTACTCGACGACGCTGCTCCAGGGGCACGCTCTGGTGTTCACGACGCGTGACCGGCCGGTGCGCTCGGTGCGCGGCTGGTCGAACGGCCCGATGCGGCACGGCGTGAGCACGGTCCGCTCGGGCCGGCGCCACACGCTCGGGCTCGTGTTCCACGACGCGGAATGAGTATTGGCCTCGTGGACCGTGCGGTCGCCGCGGAGAGGCTCAGCGGGCCCCGGCCGGGTTGCGGGCCCCGGCCGGGTTGACGTCCTCGCCGAGGTACGTGCCGTACCCGTCGGTGACGAGCGGGCCGTCAAAGATGAGCACCTCGTTCACCAGACCGCCCTTCTGGTTGCGGTAGTTGATGACCAGGCTGTTCACACCGACGTAGCTGCCCACCACCTCGAACCTCAGGTCGGGGATGCGCCGCAGCCCTTCCGTCCAGTAGGCGCGCAGTGCGTCCTTGCCGCGCATGACCCCGTCACCGCCGAGCAGTTGGGCGGCCACGGGCGAGCGGAACGTCACGTCGTCCGCGAAGTGGGCCAGCAGTGCGTCGAGGTCGTGCGCGTTCCACGCCGTCACCCAGGAGTCGACGAACGTCCGTGCGGTCACATGATCCATGAGCGCATTATGGCGCCAAGCTGGGAGCCCGTGCCTCAACTCCTGCGCAGCGCCCGGTCCGTGACCGTCAGGGCCACCAGGAGGACACCGAGGACGACGGAGACGCCGGCCATCAGGTGCAGCCCGCTGTCACTGGCGCGCTGCCCGTACGCGAGGGCGATCAGACTCGACGCGGTGATGGCGCCGATGTACTGGGCGGTGCGCTGGAGCCCCGCGGCGGAGCCGATGTCGGCGGCGGGAGCGTACTCCTGCACGGCGGCCTGGTTGCAGGTGCCGACGAACCCCTGCGGGATGCCGAAGCACGCGCCCGCGAGCAGCAGCAGCGCCAGCGGCGTGTCTCCGTCGAGGAACACGAGCAGTCCCGCGCCCGCGGTGAGCAGCACGCACGCGGTGATGAGCGGGCCGCGGATGCCCTTGGTGCGGGCGCCGAGCAGCGAGCAGACCAGCGCCGTGAGCGACATCGGAAGCATCAGAAGCCCGGTGTGCCCGGAGGAGAAGCCGCGGCCCTCCTCCAGCCACTGCGTGAAGCCGTACATCACGCAGTAGATGAGCAGATAGCTGAGGCCGTGGCGGAGGTAGGTGCGGGCCAGCGGGCCGTTCCCGGCGAGCATGCGTACGTCGATGAACGGCGCCCTGCTGCGCAGCTGCCACCACACCAGCACGCCGACGAGCGCGACGAAGGGGGCGAGCAGCCACCACATGGGGTCGGACAGGTCGAGCAGGAAGAAGACGAGGACCGTCAGGGCCGTGGTGAACAGGCCGATGCCGAGGGGGTCGAGGGCGGGGCGCGGTGCCGGTTCCCCGTCCGTGGAACGCGGAGGGTCGCGCGGGATCCACAGCAGGGTGGCGGCGAACGCGATCGCCGCCACCGGCACGTTGACCGCGAAGATGCCGCGCCAGCCGACGACCATGACGAGCAGTCCGCCCAGCGTCGGGCCGACGGCCGCGCTGCCGAGCGACGCGAAGGAGAGGCGGGCCATGACGGGGCGCGGCGGGCGACGGCCCACCCGGCGGCCCTCGTCGCGCAGCACGGCCATCGCGGCCGGGTAGGCGGCGGAGGTACCGATACCGAGGAGCAGCCGGGAGACGATGAGCCAGCCGAAGGCGGGGGCGAGGGCGCCGACGATCCCGGAGAGGCACACGACGACGAGTCCCGCCAGGAACACGCGGCGCGGGCCGAGGGTGTCGGCGAGCTTGCCGAGCACGGGCTGGGCGACGGCGCTCGCCAGGTAGAGGACGGAGATCAGCCAGGCCGTGTCGGCGGCGCCGATCCCGAAGTCGTGTCCGATGGCCACCAGGGCGGTGGAGATCATCGTGGTATTGAGCGGGTTGAGCACCGAGCCGAGGAGCAGGGGCGCGGTCAGCCGGGCCCTGAACCCCTCCTGCTGCACAGGAGCCTCGCCTTCGCCGGTGACGACGGCCTGGTCTCCCACGCCTTGCGTCACTTGCGCACCAGCCGTTCGAGGAGCGCGGTGGCCTCGGCGAGCGTGCGCCGCTCGGCGGCGTCGAGTTCCTCGGTGAGCGCCTGCGTGAGCCAGCCGTGCTTGGCGGCCCGGACGGCGTCCAAGGTGGCGCGGCCGCTGTCCGTGATGGACACGACGGACTGCCGCCCGTCGTTCGGGTCCGGCTCGCGGGCCACGAAGCCCTGTTCCTCCAGGGCGCCGAGCGTGAGCCGCATGGACTGCGGCCGTACGTACTCGCCGCGGGCGAGCGCCGCGGTAGTGCCCGGGCCCTCGCTCTCCAGGCGGGCGAGGACGGTGCGCTGGGTGGGCGTGAGCAGGCTGTCCGGCGACGCGGTGCGCAGCCGGCGCGAGAGCCTGCCGACGACGGTGGCGAGATCGGCGGCGACCTGCTCGGTGGGCGGCTCGTCCCCTGCTGCTGACTGCGTTCCTGACATGCGGCCACCGTACGAGGTAGACAGGAAGCCTTGCAAGTTACCCTTATGAATCTCTGGGTTGCGGATTACGGTCACGGGTCACGGGTCACGCACCCACGAGCCCTGGTCTCGTCACAGGCCGATCGCCCCCACCAGCGCCCGCGCGCACAGGTCCCGCACCTGCTCCCGCGTGAGTTCCGGGGCGTCCAGCCAGTCGAGGCAGACGGCGACGAGGAACGCGAGCCAGCCGCGCACGGCGAGCCGCAGCGCATCCGGTGCGGGGAGGCGGTCGGCGATGTGCGGGTCCGCCGCGAGGGCAGCCATGATCTGCTCCTCGTGCGCCGCGAGCCCCTCCTGGTACGCCGCACGCACGGCCGGGTCGCCCGCCGCCTCCGCGCGGTGGAAGGCGCGGAAGCCGTCCGCGTGCGTGCCGACGTACTCGAGGAAGGTGTCGAGGCCCGTGCCGAGCTGGTCGTGGACGGGGATGCCGGGTTCGGCGGCCGTAAGGCGCAGCATCCGCTGACTCTCGCGCTGCACGACGGCGGCGAAGAAGTCCCGTTTGTTCGGGAAGTAGTGGTAGAGCAGCCCGCGCGAGACGCCGGCGATCTCCGCGACCTCCTCGATCCACACGTCGCCGTAGGGGGCCTGCGCGAACAGCCTGGCACCCACGGCGAGCAGTTGCTCGCGGCGTTCCTGCGTGCTGAGTCTGCGCCGGGTGCGCTCCCCCGGTGCCGACACTCCCCCTCGCTCCCTGGTCATGGGGCGCACCCTACTGGACACTCCGCTCCTTACTTGACGTGAGTTCAATAACAGGATCAGACTGTGGCCCGTTATTGAATCCACGTCTAACAGTGTGGTCCGGGTGTCCCAACAGGGCATCGGTGCAAGGGAGATGGACACGATGACGACGACGCCGCAGGTGACACAGACTGCGGGAACCCCACTGCCGCGAGGTTTTCGCAGCGCCGAGCAGGGGTGGCCGCGCCTGGACCGCATCCCGCGTCCGTCACGCCGGGTCCCGTTCATCGGCGATGTGGTCGGCGCGAACGTCCGCTCCCCGCTGCAGGATTCGATGAAGCTCGCCGCCGAACTCGGTCCGATCTTCCGGCGCAAGGGGTTCGGCAAGGAGATCGTGTTCGTCGCGGGCGCGGATCTCGCGGCGGAGCTGGCCGACGAGTCGCGGTTCGCCAAGCACGTCGGGCTCGGCGTCGCGAATCTGCGCCCGGTGGCGGGCGACGGCCTGTTCACCGCGTACAACCACGAGCCCAACTGGCAGCTGGCGCACGACATTCTGGCGCCGGGCTTCAGCCGCGACGCGATGGCGGGCTACCACCCGCTGATGCTGGACGTGGCGGGGCAGTTGATGGCCTCCTGGGACACGAGCGAGGCCGCGGGCCGGACGGTCGACGTGCCCACAGACATGACCAAGCTGACCCTGGAGACGATCTCCCGGACCGGGTTCGGGCACGACTTCGGGTCGTTCGAGCGCGAGCGGCCGCACCCGTTCGTCACGGCGATGGTAGGCGCCCTGACCTTCGCGCAGCGCCGCAACGTCGTGCCTCCGCTGCTGTCGTCCGTACTGTTGCGCGGCGCCGAGAAGCGCAACGCGGCGGACCGCGCGTATCTGAACCGCACGGTCGACGAGGTGGTCGCGGCGCGCCGCGCCTCCGACGGCGGGCCCGGGGACCTCCTGGACCGGATGCTGGAGGTGACGCACCCGGAGACCGGTGAGCGGCTCTCGCCGGAGAACATCCGCCGCCAGGTCATCACGTTCCTGGTGGCCGGGCACGAGACGACGTCGGGCGCCCTGTCTTTCGCCCTGCACTACCTCGCGCAGAACCCCGAGGTGCTCGCCAAGGCGCGCGACGAGGTCGACCGTGTCTGGGGCGACGTGGACGTCCCCGCGTATGAGCAGGTCGCCAAGTTGCGTTATCTGCGGCGGGTGTTGGACGAGTCGCTGCGGCTGTGGCCGACCGCGCCGGCGTTCGCCCGCGAGGCGCTAGCGGACACGACGCTCGGCGGCACGCACCCGATGCGGCGCGGCGCGTGGGCGCTGGTCCTGACGACGATGTTGCACCGCGACACGGCCGCGTGGGGCGAGGATCCGGAGGTCTTCGACCCGGAGCGGTTCACGCCGCAGGCGGTCCGCGCCCGGCCCGCGCATGTCTTCAAGCCGTTCGGCACGGGCGCCCGCGCCTGCATCGGCCGCCAGTTCGCGCTGCACGAGGCCACGCTGGTGCTCGGCCTGCTGCTGCGCCGCTACGACCTGCGGCCCGAGCCGGACTACCGGCTCGCGATCACGGAGCGCCTGACGCTGATGCCGCGCGGACTGCGGCTGCACCTGACCCGTAGGTGATCTACCCGGGGCCCGACGCCCCACATAGGGTGCGTCAATGAGTGTCACCACCACTGACCTGCCCCACGACAGACCTTCGGGGGTCGATCCCGGCGTCCCGGAACTGCGCGGTCCGGCGCGTTACTTGGGGTGGCTCATCGCCCGCCAACGCGGCCGTGTCGCCGCCGGGGCGCTGTTCGGCAGCCTGTGGATGGTGGGGCTCGCGCTGCCGCCCTACGTCCTGTCGCGCGCCGTCGACGACGGGCTGCGGGGCGGCGACTCCCGCGCGCTGTACGGGTGGTGCGGCGCCCTCCTCGCCCTCGGCGCGGTCAACGCGTGGCTCGCGATCATGCGGCACCGCACGATGACGCGGGTGCGGCTCGACGCCACCTTCCGTACGACGCGGCTCGTCACGCGGCACGCCACCGTGCTCGGGGCCGCGCTGCCGCGGCGCGTGGCGGCGGGCGAGGTCGTCACCATCGGCGTCGGCGACGTCCAGCGGATCAGCCAGACGCTGACGATCGCGGGCCCCGGCGTCGGCGCGGTCGTCGCGTACGCGGTGGTGGCCGGGCTCCTCCTGTCGATCTCGGGGCTGCTCGCGGCGGTGATCCTGCTGGGCGTGCCGCTGCTCGCCGGAGCGCTCGGGCCGCTGCTCACGCGGTTGCAGGGCGCCGAGTCCGGCTACCGGGAGCGGCAGGGTGTGCTGGCGTCGCGGCTCGCCGACCTCGTCGGCGGTCTCGGGGTGCTCGCGGGGCTCGGCGGCAAGGACGTGTACGCGGGCCGGCTGCGGCAGGACACCGCCGGGCTGCGCGCGGAGGGGTACCGGGTGGCGCGCGTGATCAGCTGGATCCAGGCGCTCGCCGTCGGCCTTCCCGCGGTCTTCCTCGCCGTGGTGACGTGGCTGGGCGCCCGGATGGCGGCCCAAGGTGAGCTGTCCATCGGCGAGTTGGTGGCCGTGTACGGGTATGTGGCGATGCTGGTCGTGCCGGTCGAGGCGTTCATCGAGGGCGGCTACGACCTGGGGCGCGGGCTCGTCGCGGCGCGGCGGGTGCTGCGGTTCCTGTCCCTCGAGCCCGAGTCGGTCGGGCACCGCTCCCCCGTGCCGGGTCCGCCGCCGGGCTCGGCGCTGCACGATCCGGTGTCCGGGGTGACGGTCGAACCGGGGCGGCTCACGGCGCTGGTGTCGGCGCGGCCCGGGGAGGCCGCGGCTGTGGTCGACCGGCTGGGCCGGTTCGCGCCGACTACGGTCACCTGGGGTGATGTCGCGTTGGACGCGGTGGACCTGGCGGAGGTGCGGCGCCGGATCCTGCTCGCGGCGCCCGAGGCGGATCTGTTCGCGGGGACGGTGCGGGAGGCGGTCACGGGGCGGTGCGCACTGGACGACGAGGCAGTGGCGGGCGCCCTGCACGCGGCAGCGGCCGACGACCTGCCGGGCGGCACGCTCCTGGCCCAGGGCCGCAACCTCTCCGGCGGCCAGCGACAACGCGTACGCCTCGCCCGTGCGTTGTACGCGGACCCCGAGATCCTCCTCGCCGTCGAACCGACGTCGGCCCTCGACGCCCACACGGAGGCACGCGCCGCGGACCGCCTCCGGGCGGCACGGCACGGCCGCACCACCGTGGTCACGGGCACATCCCCGCTCCTGCTCGACCGGGCGGACGAGGTGTGCTTCCTCCACGACGGGACGGTCCGCTCCACGGGCACCCATCGCGAACTGCTGGGCCGGGACGGGGAGTACCGGGGCTTGGTGGGGCGGGGCGCGGATGCGGGGTCGGAGGCGAGGGCCTGGGCGGGCGCGGGGGCCGGGGCGGGCGCGGGAGCTGTGCCGGACTCGGACGCTGTCCCGGGCCCGGGAGCTGTCGTGGACACGGAAGCCGTGCCGGACCCCAGGGCGGTCTCGGACCCGGACGCCTTGCCCGCCACGGACGCCATACCTGACCCGGACGCTGTCCCGGGTCCGGAAGCCGTCCTGGACACGGGAGCCGTCCTGGACACGAGGGCCGTACCGGATCCAGGGGCGGTCTCGGACCCGGGGGCCGTCCCGGACCCGGGGGCCGTCCCGGACGTAAGGGCCGCACCGGACCCAGGGGCGGCCTCGGACCCGGACGCCGTGCCGGCCTCGGACGCTGTCCCGGATCCGGGAGCAGTCGCGGACCCCGGGGCCGTGCCAGAGCCGGGAGCCGTGCCAGACCCGGATGCCGTCCCGGACCCAGGAGCCGGACCAGACCCGGACGCCGTCCCAGACCCCGGAGCCGTCCCGGACCCGGGTGCCGCGCCGGGCCCAGGAGCCGGACCGGCCCCGGACGCCATGCCCGACCCTGACGCCGTCCCGGACCCAGGAGCCGTACCCCCGGCAGGAGCCGAGTCATGAGTACCCCCCGTTTCTCCCTGCCCGTCGCCGACCGGGCCGCCGTGCGGCGCGCCGCGCTCGAACTCGTCCGCGCGGATCGGCGTGCCTTCGGCTCGACGTTGGTTCTCAACTGCCTTGCGGCGGGTGCCGGGATCGTCGGGCCGTGGCTGCTCGGGCGGATCATCGACGATGTGCGGGGCGGCACGAGTGTGGCGCACATCGATCGGGCGGCCCTGGTGATCCTGTGCTGCGCCGTGGCCCAACTCCTGCTGCTGCGCTGGGCGCGCCTGGTGGGGCATCGGTTCGGGGAGCGGACCGCCGCGCGGGTGCGGGACCGGTTCGTGGACCGGGCGCTCGGGCTGCCCGCCTCCGTGGTCGACCGGGCGGGTCCCGGTGACCTGACCAACCGGGGCACGAACGACGTGGCGGCCGTCGCGAGCGCGCTGCGCGACGCGGGTCCCGACGTGTTCGTGTCGGCGGCGCAAGTGGTGTTCCTCGCGGCCGCCGTCGTCGTGGTCGAGCCGGTGCTCGGCCTGGTCGCCCTGTGCTGCCTGGTGGGCATCCCGGTGGCGGTGCGCTGGTATCTGCGCCGGGCCCGCACCGCGTATCTCGCCCAGGGCGAGGCGGACTCGCACCTCGCCGAGCAGCTCGCGGCGACGGCGTCGGGTGCCCGCACCGTCGAGGCGTTCCGCCTCCAGGAGCAGCGCATCGAGGCGTGCGAGCGCGGCATCCGGCACAGTTACCGCACCCGTATGCGCACCCTGTCCCTACGTAGCGTGCTGTTTCCCTCGGTCGACTTCTCGTACGCCCTGCCGGTCGCCGCCGTCCTCCTTGTGGGCGGCACCCTGCATGCCCACGGCGGTCCGAGCCTCGGCGCGATCGTCACGTGCGCCCTGTATCTGCGCCAACTGTCGGGGCCGCTGGACACGATCCTGTTCTGGGTGGAGCAACTACAGAGCAGCGGCGCCTCGTTCGCCCGCGTCGAAGGCATCGGCGGCACACCACCACGCGCACCCGCGCGTGAGGCGGCCGTTCCGTCCGGTGACGCCATCCAACTGCGTTCAGTGCACTACGCGTACGAGGGCGGTGGCGATGTCGTCCATGGAGTGGACCTGACCGTGCGGGCGGGCGAACGGCTCGCCGTGGTCGGCCCGTCCGGGGCGGGCAAGACCACCCTGAGCAAACTCCTCGCGGCGATCGACGCGCCGCGCACCGGGACGGTCAGCGTCGGCGGCGTCCCGGTCACGGAGCTCGCGCCCGAACAGCTCCGCCGTCACATCGTCCTGGTCACACAGGAGCACCACGTGTTCCTCGGCTCGGTCCGCGACAACCTGCGCATCGCCGCGCCCGACGCGGAGGACGCGGACCTGAGCGCGGCACTCGCGGCGGTCGGCGCCGACGACTGGGCGGACGCGCTCCCCCAGGGTCTGGACACGGAACTCGGCGCCGGCGGCCTGCGCCTCGAAGGCCCGCAGGCGCAGCAGCTGGCGCTGGCCCGCGTGGTGTTGGCGGACCCGCACACCGTGGTCCTCGACGAGGCGACCGCCCTGCTCGACCCGACGACGGCCCGCCACACCGAACGGGCCCTCGCGGCGGTGCTGCACGGACGCACCGTCATCGCCGTCGCCCACCGCCTGCACACGGCGCACGACGCGGACCGGGTCGCGGTCATGGAGGACGGCCGGCTGACCGAACTCGGCCCGCACACGGAACTGGTGGCGGCAGACGGCGCGTACGCCGCGCTGTGGCGGTCGTGGCACGGGACGCGGACGTAGACCTGGCGGGTCGCCACCGCGAGCAGCCCCGGCGCACCGCTCCCGCCGGGGCTACTCGTCCGGCGCCGCCGCAAGCGACGCCACATCCAGCACCCCGTCCAACTCCGCGAGCACGGCCGCGAGTTCCGGTACGTCCGACGCGCCCTCGATCTCCATGCGTACGGCCATCGTCCCGATCCGGCCGCTGCCGGGCTCGTAGTCGGCGCTGTCGTTGCGCAGTTCGACGACCCGGAACCCGCGGCTCGTGCACTCCTCGAGGACGCGGGTGAGGACGCTGGAACCGACCCGGTAGGCGAGGTGCAGACCCGAGCGACGCTCCGTGGCCAGGGCCGGTACGCGCCGCGTCAGCCAGGGGTAGCCGCGGACGACCAGGAAGTGACAGGCCGTCGCGGCGAACGCGAGCAGCGGCAGGCCGCCGCCGCAGGCCATCCCTATGGCACACGTCAGCCAGACGGTCGCGGCGGTGGTCAGTCCGCGCACCGCGTCGCGCCGCACGAAGATGAGGCCGCCACCGATGAAGCCGATACCGGAGACGATCTGCGCGGCGACACGTGACGGGTCGAACGACACGCTGTCCATGCCGAGCACGGAGTTGAACCCGTGTTGCGACACCTCCATGAACAGCGCGCTTCCCACGCCGACGAGGGTGTGCGTGCGCAGCCCCGCGCTCTTCTGCTGGACGGCGCGCTCCGCCCCGATCAGCGTGGAGAGCACCAGGGCGAGACCCAACTCGGCCAGCTGCCGCAGGCCTTGTCCGGCGTCCGGGTCGAACAGGGAGAACGCGAGCGGGGACGACAAGTGCGGGTCCCTCCTCTCCATCGAGTTGATCTTCCCGAGGGTAGTCCCGCGTCCGCTCAGCCGGATTGTCAGACCCATGCGCAAGAGTGGAGTCATGAACGGGACCAGGAATCACGGACAGCTGACCATGAACCCCGAGTTGGCCGCGGCTCAGGCGTGCCTGCGCCTCATGCACACGGCACGCGCGGCGCTCTCCTCATCCGAACCACCGGCCACGGCCGCGGTACTCACCGTGCCGATCGCCGAGGCCGACGAGGCACTGAGCAGGGCGGGCCTCGCGGGCAACGAGGCGTGGTTGCTCGAGCGGATCTATGGTCTGGGCCTGGAGGCCGAGGCGCCCTAGCATCAGCCTTGATCCGTAGACGGTGTGTCGGTCGTGTTCCGGTGCATCGCCACTCCTCCGGCTTGCAAGGAGCTCGACGTGACCACTGTCTCCTCGGACCAGCCACACCGCATCGACCCGTCCGGCGGCTGCCCGCACGCGCGCAACGCCCGGTTGCGCGCCGAGGGCGCGGTGGCCGCCGTGCTGCTGCCCGATGACGTACAGGGCATGCTCGTACTCGGCCACGATGCGCTGAAGGAGTTCCTCGGGCACGGCGATGTCGCCAAGGACGCCCGGCACTTCACGGCGCTCGCCGAGGGCCGAATACCCGAGGGGTGGCCGCTGCGGACGTTCGCGACGGTGCGCGGGATGACGACGGCCGACGGAGAGGACCACCGGCGACTGCGGTCCCTGGTGAGCCGGGCGTTCACGGCGCGGCGGGTCGAGGCGCTGCGGCCGCGGGTGGAGGCGCTGACGGACGAACTGCTGGACGGGCTGGCCGCGGCGGCGCGGGACGGGGACGGCGTGGCCGATCTGCGCAGGCACTTCGCGCTGCCGCTGCCCATGGGAGTGATCTGCGAACTCTTCGGCGTGGACGCGGAGTTCAGAGACAGACTGCACCGCCTCTCCAGCGAGGTCGTGGCCACGAACATCGAACCGGCAAGAGCCGTGGCCGCCAACCAGGAGATGGTGTCGGTGCTTGCCCAGGTCGTCGCCGCCCGCACGCGGGAGCCGGGCGACGATCTGACGAGCGCCCTGCTCGCGGCCCAGGAGGCGGACGGGGACCGGCTCAGCCGCGAGGAATTGATCGGCACCCTCATCCTGTTCGTCGTCGCCGGGCACGAGACGACGCTGAACCTGATCACGAACGCGGTGCGCGCCCTGTGTGCCCACCGCGAGCAGCTGGCCCTCGTGCGCGACGGCGCGGCGGGCTGGACGGATGTCGTGGAGGAGACGCTGCGCTGGGACAGCCCGGTCAGTTACTTCCCGTTCCGCTACCCGACCCGGGACCTCACGGTCGACGGCACGCTGATACCGAAGGGCACGCCCGTGCTCGCCGGTTACACGGGCGCGGGCCGCGACCCGGCGGCGCACGGCCCGGACGCCGATCGCTTCGACGTCACGCGCGCCCTGCCGGGCCGGCATCTCTCGCTCGGGCACGGGGCGCACTACTGCCTGGGCGCCCCGCTGGCCCGGCTCGAGGCTACGGTGGCCCTGGAGCGCCTCTTCACCCGGTTCCCGGCGCTCGACCTGGCCGTTCGCGAGGAGGAGTTGCCCGTGAACTCGAGTTTCGTGGGCAACAAGGTGGTCGAGCTCCCGGTACGCCCGGGGCCGGACGCCCGCCACGGCTGACGCCGCTGCGACACTGGCGTCATGGATCACCTCCGCACCGACGCCTACCTCCGCCGCATCGGCGCCGACCGCCCCTCGGCGCCGACCGCGGACGCGCTGCGCACGCTGCACCTGACGCATCTGCTCGCCGTGCCGTTCGAGAACCTCTCCGTGCATCTGGGCGAAGAGATCGTCCTCGACGCGGACGCACTGGTCGCGAAGCTGGTGGACCGCCGCCGCGGGGGCTTCTGCTACGAGCTCAACGGGGCGTTCGGCGCCCTGCTCTCCACCCTCGGTTACGAGGTGACGCCGCTCCAGGCGCGGGTCGTGGGCAAGGACGGCCGGCCCGGCATCCCGTACGACCACATGGCGCTCCGCGTGCGCACGGCCGAGGGCACGACGTGGCTCGCAGACGTCGGCTTCGGCACCCACACGCACTATCCGCTGGCCTTCGACGAACGGGGCGAACAGCCCGACCCGGGCGGAGTGTTCCGGATCGAGGACGCGGCCGAGGGCGACCTCCTCGTGCTGCGGAACGGCGAGCCCCAGTATCTGCTCGAGCAACGCCCGCGCACACTGCGCGACTTCGAGGCCGGCGCCTGGTACCACCGCACCTCACCCGCCTCCCACTTCACACAGTCCCTGGTCTGTTCGCGGCTCACCGAGGACGGCCGGATCACCCTCAGCGGTCATACGCTCACGACCACCGTCGACGACGACCGCACCGTCACCGAGCTCCCCACCGACGCCTCCGTCCTCGAGGCCTACGACCAGCACTTCGGCATCGTCCTCGATCACGTACCGCCGGAGCCGAATCCGACGGAGGGCTGACGTCCGACGCCGCCCGCTGGTTATGCTCGCCCGAAGCGTTCAACGAAACGCTCAAACGAACAACAGGACCAGCGGGACACGAGGGGGCCATCAGCATGCGCGAACCGGTCGATCTCAGGCGGCAGCGGATCCTTGCCGCCGTGCAGGCGCGCGGCGCGACGCGGGTCAGCGATCTGGCCACGGAGCTCGCGGTGTCGGTGGTGACACTCCGCCGCGACGTGGAGGAGCTCGCACGCGCGGGCAAGCTGCGCCGCGGGCACGGCGTCGCCCGACCGATCCTGCCGGAGCAGGACGAGGGACACGACCAGCGACAGGAACAGCGCGAGGCCCGGGCGGCGGCCCCGGGCGTCGACCTGGACGACGGCCCCGACGGCGGCCCCGTCGCCGTCGTCGTCCCCGAGCGTCACGCGTACCTGTACGAGATGCTGCACGGCGCCCGCACCGCGTTCGAGGAGGCCGGGGTCCGCATCGCCCTGCACATCGCCCCCGCCGCCCCGGGCGCCGAACAGCCCCTCGTGGAGCGGGCGTTGGCGGACGGGGCGCGCGGCCTGCTCATCGCCCCGCGCTGGCGCAGCCTCGCCACCGAGGAGGCCGACTACGCCTGGCTCGCGCGGGTCGACGTGCCCACGGTGGTGATGGAGCGCCGGCCGCGCAGGGGCAGCGCGGTGCACGCCGTGGACACCGTGTGCACGGACCACTGGTACGGCGTGCACCTCGCCGTCGAGCACCTCACGGGCCTCGGTCACCGCCGTATCGTGCTCGCGGCGCGCGACGACAGTCCGACGGCGCGCGCGGTGCGTGCCGCGTTCACCGAGATCGCGGCGGACCATCCGCAGGTGGACAAGTGGGCAGTCGCCCTCAGTTCCCCCCGCGCCGTTCCCGAGCCGGAGGCGGAGGACGGCGAGAAGCCCCTCGAACTGCCGCCCCTGCTGGAGGAGCTGGGGGCCACGGGTGTCCTGCTGCACGGTGACGTCGACGCGCTGATGCTCGTCCAGTCGCTTCGCGACGCGGGGGTCCGCGTCCCGGAGGACTGCTCCGCGATCGCGTACGACGACGTGGTCGCGGGGCTCGGCAGCACTCCCCTGACGGCCGTGTCGCCGCCGAAGGCGGAGGTCGGCCGGGCGGCGGCCGAGCTGCTGCTGCAGCGCCTTGGCCGGGGCGCGGGAGCCGGTCCCGCTCACCGGGTCGAGCTGCTGCCGACGCTCAAGGTGCGCGGTTCCACCCGTTCCGCCCCGTATCGCGACCCGCTGCCCTCAACCCCCGCCGCACACTGAACGTTTGACCGTTTCATTTTCTTCTGATCGATCTATTGACCGCATCTCGTGAACCGATCAGGATTCCCGTGACTCGAACACGCAGGAGCCGCGGGAGGCGCCCATGCCTGGTCGACAGAGCCGTCGATCGGTGCTCGCCGCGATCACCGCGCTGCCCCTGACGGGCGCCCTTGGCGCCTGCAGTGGGAACGACAGCGCGGCGTCGGCAAGCTCTAGCTCAAGCAGGACAGGCAAGACCGGCAAGACCACCATCACCTTCTGGTCCGCCCTTCGGGGCAGCCAGGAGGTGGTGGACGAGTTCAACAAGACGCACGATCACATCAAGGTCGACTACCAGCAGGTCCCGTCCGGCACGCAGGGCGGCTATCTGAAACTGAGCAACGCGGCGCGCGCGGGCAACGCCCCCGATGTCGCCACCATCGAGTACCCCCAGCTGCCGGGCTTCGCCATCGACGGTGTCGCGCGCGACATCACCGAGCTCATCAGCGACAAGCTGCGCCGCAAGCTGCTTCCGCAGGCGCTCGGCCTGACCACGTTCGAGGGGCACACCTTCAGCGTGCCGCTGGACATCGAGCCGATGGTGATGCACTACCGCAAGGACCTCTTCGACAAGTACGGCTTCGAAGTCCCCACCACCTGGGACGAGTTCGCGGACCTTGCGCGGAAGGTGCGGCGTACCGGCGGCGGGCGCAAGCTCACACTGTTCCCCACCGACGGGATGACGCAGTTCGCCGCCTGGGCCTGCCAGGCGGGCGCCCAGTGGTTCGACACTTCGCACGGCGCCTGGAACGTCTCCATGGTGGACGCCCCGACCCGGAAGGTCGCCGCGTACTGGCAGCGCCTCATCGACGAGGGACTCGTCTACACCAACGCCTCCAGCGCCCGCATCTCCGACGCACAGATCGGCACGGGCCTGGTCCTGACCCGGCTCAGCGGGGCCTGGGACGCGGGCGCGCAGATGAACGCGCGCCCCGAACAGAAGGGCCTGTGGCGCATCGCGCCGCTTCCCCAGTGGACCCCGGACAAGCCGTCCCTCGGCACCCACGGCGGCTCCACGTTCGCCGTGACGAAGGACAGCAGGAAGCCCGAGGCCGCCATGGAGTTCATCGAGTGGCAGGTGTCGCACCCCGACGCCCTCAAGGCCCGGCTGTCCAGCGGCGCGAGCAGCCAG
This sequence comes from Streptomyces sp. UC4497, assembly GCF_054871485.1. Classification (NCBI taxonomy): domain Bacteria; kingdom Bacillati; phylum Actinomycetota; class Actinomycetes; order Kitasatosporales; family Streptomycetaceae; genus Streptomyces; species Streptomyces sp. UC4497. The sequence continues at coordinate 191,998 of NZ_JBTYHB010000013.1, forward strand.
TACCCGGCCGTCAGCGATCTGGTCCCGGTCGGCAGCAAGGCGTTCGACAAGTCGTACTACGGCGGGCAGGACATCTACCGGCTCTTCGAGGAGGAGGCGCACAAGATCCGCGACGGCTGGGTCTGGGGTCCTCGCATGACCGCGACCGGCTATGTCATGCAGGACGCCTTCGCCCGCGCGGGTGCCGGTTCCGGCACCCTCCTGTCCGCCGCGCGCGCGGCGCAGGACGGCACGATGCCCGACCTGAAGGCGCTCGGCCTCAAGACCACCACCCGTTCCACGTGAACGCCCGCACCCCGAAAGGCAGGTGACCCATGACCGCGACAACCCATGCCCCCACGGCCGCGCCCGCCCCACAGGAGGCGGGCAGCCACACCGCGCGCAAGGCACAGCGGGCGGCCAAGCGCCGCCGCGGCGGTGCGGCCGGCGTCCTGATGGCGCCGTTCTTCGTCCTGCTCACGCTGGTCTTCCTGATCCCGGTCGGCACCGCGGTGTGGCTGAGCTTCTTCAGCGACGACCAGCCGGGCCTCGGCTTCGGCCCCGAGCGCACCGTCTTCGTGGGCCTGCGCTCGTACGCCGCCGTGATCACCGACCCGACGTTCCTGTCCGGGCTCGGCACGGTCGCGCTGTACTGCGTGATCTACATCCCGCTGATGGTGATCGGCTCGCTCACGCTGGCGCTGCTGCTCGACTCCGGTGTCGTACGGCTGCGGTCCTGGGCCCAGTTGGGCCTGTTCCTGCCGCACGCGGTGCCCGGCATCATCGCGGCCCTGATCTGGCTGTACCTCTACACGCCGGGTATCAGCCCGGTCGTCGAGGTGCTCGGCAAGGCGGACATCCAGATCGACTTCCTCGGTCTGCACACCACGCTGCCGTCGATCGTGAACATCGCCCTGTGGTCGAACCTCGGCTACAACATGGTGATCTTCTACGCGGCCCTGCAGGCGGTCCCCCGCGAGGTCCTGGAGGCGTCCGTCGTCGACGGCGCGGGTCCCGTGCGCACCGCGCTGCAGGTGAAGACGCCACTCGTGCGCTCCTCCGTGGTCATGGTCGCGATGTTCACGCTGATCTGGGCGCTGCAACTGTTCACCGAGCCCATGCTGCTGCACCAGTCCTCGCAGATGGTGGACACCCGGTTCTCGCCGAGCATGTACATCTACGACGCGGCCTTCAGCCGCAACAACTACTCCCTCGCGGCCGCCGCGTCGGTGATCCTGCTGATCATCACCATCGCCGTCTCCTACGGGGTCACCCGCTGGACCAACCGCGTCAACTCGGCCGAGGAGGACGCCCGATGAGCGCCACCGACTCCACCCTCCTCCGTCCCCGGATGCTGGGGCGCGCGACGGTCAACGTCGTCGTCGCGATCTCCGTTCTGTACACGCTGCTTCCGGTCCTGTGGCTGGTCCTCGCCTCGACCAAGTCCCGCGACGCGCTGTTCAGCAGCAGCATCCTGTCGTTCAGCGACTTCTCCCTCGTGCAGAACCTCAAGGACCTGTTCGCGATGGACGGAGGCCTCTACAGCCGCTGGTACGGCAACAGCCTGCTGTACGCGGTCCTGGGCGCGGCGATCGGCGCGCTGATCAGCGTCGCCTGCGGCTACGCCTTCGACAAGTACCACTTCCGGCACAAGGAGAAGCTGTTCGGCCTGGTGCTCGCGGCGGTCATGGTGCCGCAGACGGTGCTCGCGCTGCCGCTGTACCTGATCGCTTCGGCGACAGGCGTCGTGAACACCTTCTGGTCCGTGTTCATCCCGGTCCTGTTCAACCCGTTCGGCGTGTACCTCGGCCGCATCTTCGCCCAGGGGTACGTACCGAACGAGGTCCTGGAGGCCGCGCGCGTCGACGGCGCGAGCGAACTCGCGACGTACTTCAAGGTCGCGCTGCGGATGCTGGGCCCCGGCCTGGTCACGGTCTTCCTCTTCCAGCTCACCACGATCTGGAACAACTTCTTCCTGCCGATGGTGATGCTGTCGAACCAGGATCTGTATCCCGTCAGCCTCGGCCTGTTCCAGTGGAACAGCCAGGCGACCGTCTCGCCCGAGTACTACCCGGTGGTGATCATGGGCTCGCTCCTCGCGGTCCTCCCTCTCGTCCTCGCGTTCATCTTCCTCCAGCGCTTCTGGCGCTCCGGCCTCACGGCGGGGGCGGTCAAGTGAGCAAGCCCCGCGTGGCGCTGGCCATGTCCCCCCAGGCCGCGGCGGCCGTCTTCTCGCCGCGGTCCATGGCCGCGCTCACGGAGGTCTGCGACCTCGCACCGCTGCCCGTGCTCGACGACCTCACGTCCGCCCGGGCGAAGGAGGTCCTGGCCGGCGTCGAGGTACTCGTCACCGGCTGGGGCTGTCCGCCGCTCGACGCCGACGTGCTGGCGGCGGCGCCCGCTCTCAAGGCCGTGGTGCACTCGGCCGGTTCGGTGCGCGGGCACGTCACCGAGGCCTGTTGGGAGCGCGGCATCGCGGTGTCCTCGGCGGCCGCGGCCAACGCGCTGCCGGTCGCCGAGTACACCCTCGCGATGATCCTGCTGCACGGCAAGCACGTCCTGGAACGGGCCCGCGACTTCCACCGCGAGCGCGAGCGCGGCGACTGGCTGCTCACCTCCCACGAGGTGGGCAACTACCGCCGCACGGTGGGCATCCTGTCCGCCTCGCTCATCGGCCGCCGGGTGATCGAACTGCTGCGCCCCTTCGACTTCGAGGTGCTGCTGCACGACCCGTACGTCTCCGACGAGGATGCGGCCGCGCTGGGCGTGGAGCGGGTCGGTCTGCCCGAACTGTTCACGCGCAGCGATCTGTTGAGCGTCCACACGCCGCTGCTGCCCAGCACGACCGGGCTGGTCAGCAGGGAGCTGCTGAGTTCGATGCGGCCGGGCGCCACGCTCATCAACACCGCGCGCGGCGCCGTCGTCGACCAGGACGCCCTGACCGACGTGGTCCGCGCGGGCCGCATCCGCGCGGTCCTGGACGTCACGGACCCGGAGGCGCTGCCCGCGGACCACCCGCTGTGGGGCTGTCCGAACGCGCTGATCACCCCCCATCTGGCCGGCTCCCAGGGCAACGAGTGGCAGCGCCTCGCCGACACCGCGGTCGGCGAACTGACCCGCTGGTCCAGGGGCGAAGGCTTCGCCCACCCCGTACGACGCGAAAGGCTGGCGTACCTCGCATGAACCCCACCCCGTTCGATCTCCCCGCCGAGAACCGGGAGTTGAGCCCGCACACCGGATTCACCCGGGCGCACTGGGAGGCCGTCGCCGACGGGCTGCTCGGGGCGGCCTGGCGGTGGGCGACACCCGAGGGCGCACTGCTCGATCTGCCGGGCCGGCCCTCGGGATCCGGTGTCCGCTCGGACGGGCTCGAGGGTTATGCCCGTACGTTCCTGGCGGCCGGTTTCCGGGTCGCGGGCGCGCAGGGCAAGGACCCGCACGGCTGGCTCGACCGGTACGCCAGCGGCCTCGCGGCGGGCACCCGGACGCCGGGGCAGGGCGACGCCGAGTCCTGGCCGCTGATCCTCGACCACCACATCCAGGGCCAGCCGATGGTGGAGTCCGCCTCGGTGGCGCTCGGCCTGTCGCTGACCCGGCCGTGGCTGTGGGACCGGCTCGACAGTGACGTACAGGACCGGGCGGAGAAGTGGCTGCGCGGCGCGATCACGCACACGCCCGCCCCGAACAACTGGTACCTCTTCCCGTTCATGGTGGCCTCGTTCCTGGAGTCCGTCGGCCGCGCCGACGCGGCCACGACGCGCGCCATCCAGCGGGCGCTCGACCTGCTGGAGACCTGGTACGAGGGCGACGGCTGGTACCGCGACGGCGACGGGCGGGCCTTTGACCACTACAACGGCTGGGCACTGCACCTGTACCCGATGCTGCACGCCCATCTGACGGGCGACTCCGCCCTTTCGGAGCGGGTGGGTCCGCGCCTGCGCGAGCACCTCGAGGGCTTCTCGCTGCTCTTCGGCGCCGACGGGGCGCCGATCCACTTCGGGCGTTCGCTCACCTACCGGTTCGCGGCGTCGGCGGCCGTCGGCATCGGCGCGGTCACCGGGCACACTCCGCTGTCCCCGGGCACGTCACGCCGTCTGATCAGCGGGAACCTGCGCTACTTCCTGGACCGTGGCGGCGTCACGGACGAGGGGCTACTCAGCCTCGGCTGGCACGGCCCGCACGACGCGACGCTGCAGCACTACTCGGGCCCGGCGTCCCCGTACTGGGCGTCGAAGGGCTTCGTCGCGCTGCTGGCGGGCGAGGACGATCCGCTGTGGACGGCGCCCGAGGAGGCGGCGCCGAGCGAAGGCCCCGACCGGGTGCTCGCGCTGCCCGCGCCGGGCCTGCTGGTGCAGTCCACGCAGGCGGACGGGATCGTACGGCTGCACAACCACGGCAGCGACCACGTCCGCCCGTTCGAGGGCGAGGTCGCGGCCGATGCCGACGCCCTCTACAGCCGTCAGGCCTACTCCACGCACACCGGTCCCACGTCCCGGGCCAACCCGGCGGACAACCATCTGTCGGTCGAGCGCGACGGCGTCGGCAGCGCCCGGTGCCGCATCCATCCGCTGGGGGCGGGCCAGGGCGACGGCTGGGGCTGGGCGGCGTCCTGGCACCGGCCGGTGTTCACGTCGGGGCCGCCGATGGTGCCGGGGCTGCGCGTCGAGAGCGTGACCGTGGCGCGCGGCGCTTACGAGCTGCGGGTGCACCGGGTGGTCGGCGCCCCGCACGGCGCGCGGGCGACGCTCACCGGCTGGGCCACGGACGCGTTGCACTCGGAGCTGGTCGGCCTGCGCGGCTGGGAGCTGCGGGACGAGGTGCGCGCGCCGCAGGGAACGGCGTACGAGCCGTGGGTGCGGGTGCCGCGCCTCGCGGCGGACGTGGACGGGACGGCCGTGTTCGTCGCGTTGGCCGCACTCGGCGCGCAGCCGCCGCAGGCACCGCTCGCGGACGCCGTGTCCGATGTCGCGGTCCTGGACGGGGAGTTGACGGTGAGCTGGAGCGACGGCGCGCGCACCGTCGTCGGGTTCGAGCCGCTGCACGTTCAGCACGGCTGAGCGGGGTTGTTCGGCGGCCCGCACATGCGGGCCGCCGTCGTCGCCTCACGTTCCCTTCGCGGTGGGCACCGGGGCCGGGGCGCCCGTGACGGCGCGGCCCGGCGCGCCGTCGGAGGGGACGACCAGGGCGACCGCTGTGGCCACCAAGGCAACCGCACCCGCCATGGCGAAGGCCATCTGGTAGCCATGCAGGGACGGGACGTCGGCGCCGCCGAGACGGGTCGTGTGGTGGACGAGCACGGCGGCGACGGCGGCGCTGGAGACGGCCTGCCCGATGGTGCGCATGAGGACGTTGACGCCGTTCGCGGAGGCCGTCGCGGCGGCCGGGACGGCGCGCAGGATCAGGGTGGGCAGCGCCGAGTAGGCGAGGGTGGTGCCGGTGGAGACGACGGCGGCGCCGACGAGGATCACCCACAGGTCGGTGCTGTCGACGATGCGGATCGCGTAGCCGAGGGCGAGCACCACACCGCCGATGGCGAGCGTGATCCGGGGGCCGCGCGCGGCGGAGATACGGGCCGAGACCGGCGAGAACAGCAGCATGATGACGCCGCTTGGCAGCATGCACAGGCCGGTGGCGACGATGGACAGGCCGAGCCCGTAGCCGGTGGCGACGGGGGCCTGCACGAGCTGTGCGGTGACGAGCGAGTTGGCGTAGAAGGCGAAGCCGGTGAGCAGCGCCGCGAGGTGCGGCAGCCCGACGCGGCGGCCGACGGCCAAGCGCAGGTCCACCAGGGGCCCCTTGGCGCACAGTTGCTGCCATGCCCACAGGCCGAGGATCAGGACGGCGCCGGCAAACAGACCGAGCACCACGGGGCTCCCCCAGCCCCACTGGCCGCCCTGCGAGACGCCGAGCAGCAGGCAGACGAGGCCCGCGGCGAGACCCAGTGTGCCGAGCACGTCGAAGCGGCCCGGGGAGCGGACCGGTGACTCGCGCACCGCCCACCAGGCGAGGCCGAGGCCGAGCGCGCCGAGGGCGCTGGTCGCCCAGAACATGACGTGCCAGTCGGCGTACTGCACGATGAGCGCGGCGAGCGGCAGGCCGAGCCCTGCGCCGATGCCGACCGTCGAGCTCATCAGGGCGACGGCGGATCCGGTGCGGTGCGGCGGAAGTTCGTCGCGCAGGATGCTGATGGACAGCGGCACGACGGCGGCCGCGGCGCCCTGCAACGCGCGGGCGGCGATGAGCAGATGGATGTCGGAGGTCAGCGCGCACAGCACCGACCCGGCGGTCATCAGGGCGAGCGCGCCGAGCAGCACGCGCCGCTTGCCGTACATGTCGCCGGCCCGGCCGAGGACCGGGGTGAGGACGGCCCCGGCGAGCAGGGTCGCGGTGACCATCCAGGACACGGCGGCGGGCGAGGCGCCGGTCAGCCGCGGCAGGTCGGGCAGGAGCGGGACGACGACGGTCTGCATGACCGCCATGAGGATGCCGCCGAAGGCGAGCACGGGCACGGCGAGCCGCTCGCGCAGGGGCGTCGCCGATATCGGGGCAGGACTCATGTGTCTCCGGTCGCGGCGGGCGGTGCCGTTCGGGGGGAACGCGGATTCGACGGTTCGATGCATTATTCACGGAACTCCTCGCCCTGTCTGCATCGCTCGGCCCGTCCTCTGTGCAGGGAGCATCCATCCGGTCGATACTGCCGCTCATGACCTCTTCCACCCCGGCCGCCGATTCCGGCCCCGCGCGCTTCGGTCTCGTCGGCACCGGCTCCTGGGCCGGGCGGACGTACGCCCCCACGCTCGAGGCCCACAAGTCCGTCGACCTCGTCGGGATCTGGGGGCGCAGGCCACAGGCGGCGGCCGAGCTCGCGGCCGCGCACGGCACGACGGCGTACGACGACGTGGACGCCCTGTTCGCGGCCAGCGACGTCGTGGCGTTCGCGGTACCGCCGGACGTCCAGGCGCCGCTCGCCGCGCGGGCCGCCGCGGCGGGCTGCCATCTGCTCCTCGACAAACCCCTTGCCACCCGCCCCGACGGGGCCCGCGCCGTCGTCGAGGCGGCCGACACCGCGGGCGTCGCGTCGACCGTCTTCTGCACGCTGCGGCACGCGCCGATCACGGCGGCCTGGATCGCCGAACAGGCGGGGACGGAAGGCTGGTTCACGGGCCGCGCCGACTGGTACGGCGCGCTGTACACGCCCGGCGACGACGCGCACGTGCGGGCCACGACGCCGTGGCGGGCGGAGAAGGGCGCCCTGTGGGACGTCGGCCCGCACGCCCTGTCGGTGCTGCTGCCGATCCTGGGCGACGTGCGGACGGTGGCGGCGCACGGCGGCCCCGGCGACACGGTGCATCTCGTGCTCCGGCACGCGGGCGGCGCCACCAGCACGGCGGCGCTCAGCCTCACCACTCCCCCGGCGGCGGCCGGCACCACGGTCGAACTGCGCGGCACACAGGGCCTGTCGACGATGCCGACGGGCACCGGCACGGCCCAGGAGGCGCTCGCCGCCGCCGTCGACACGCTGCTGGAGGCGGCGCGCGGCCGCACGGCGCACCCGTGCGACGCCCGGTTCGGCCTGCAGCTCACGGAGACCCTCGCGGCGGCCGAACGCTCCCTGGCGTCGGGCCGGGCGGAACCGGTCCCCGAACACTGAGTCGACGAGGGGGCGTCCGAACCCCCTTTACGCTGGTGGCCATGCCGCTCGAGATCAGCGCCACCAACCCCGAGCACCCGGTGCTCCTGCTCGCCCTGCCCTGGCACATCCCGCTGGAGGAATGGCCCGAGGAGTACCTGGTGCCGCTCCCGCGCGGCATCTCACGGCACGTGGTGCGCTACGCGCGCGCCGGGGACGAGGTCGTCGCCGTGAAGGAGCTGGCCCAGCGCCCGGCGCTGAACGAGTACGAACTGCTGCGCACGCTCGACCGGTTGGCGATCCCCGCGGTGGATCCGCTCGCCGTGGTCACGGGCCGCGAGCAGCCCGACGGTTCCCCGCTCGAGCCCGTGCTCATCACGCGGCACCTGGGCGGTTCGCTGCCGTACCGCTCGATGTTCGAGACGACGCTGCGGCCGACGACCGTGCACCGGCTGATGGACGCGCTCGCCGTACTCCTGGTCCGCCTGCATCTCAGCGGCTTCGCCTGGGGCGACTGCTCGCTGTCCAACACCCTCTTCCGCCGGGACGCGGGCGCGTACGCCGCCTATCTGGTGGACGCCGAGACCGGCGAGCTGCACCCGCAGTTGAGCGACGGGCAGCGGGAGTACGACATCGATCTGGCACGGGTGAACATCGCGGGCGAGATGCTCGACCTGGAGGCTTCGGGCGCGCTGCACCCGTCGATCGACCCGATCGAGTTCGGTACGGAGATCGTGCAGCGGTACACGGACCTGTGGTCCGAGCTGACCCGTACGTCGGTGTATCCGGCCGGCAAGCACCACTACATGGAGCGCCGCATCCGCCGCCTCAACGATCTGGGCTTCGACGTGGCCGAGATGCAGATCTCCCGCTCGCCGCACGGCGACACCGTCACGTTCGTGCCGAAGGTCGTCGACGCGGGCCACCATCAGCGTCAACTCCTGCGCCTGACCGGCATGGACGCCGAGGAGAACCAGGCGCGTCGCCTCCTTGGCGACCTGGAGAGCTGGATGGCGACGCAGGAGGACGCGGCGGACGCCCGCCCCGAGGTCCTCGCCCACCGCTGGGTCCGTGACGTGTTCCGCCCCACGGTCCGTGCCGTCCGCGACCGGGTGTCCACGCCGATGGACCCGGCCGAGCTGTACCACCAACTCCTGGAGCACCGCTGGTACTTGTCCGAGCGCGCCCAGCACGACATCGGCCTCGACGCGGCGGCCGACGACTACGTACGGAATGTGCACAAGGCCGGCCGGTGACGAGGCATGGGACCGGGCGCGGCCGGTGCCGTGGCCGCTACGTGATGGCGAGTGACGGCACCGACCGCAGCCAGTGACCTCCACCGGCCGCCCGGACGAGTGTGGGCGTTTGCGTCTCACAACGCATTTTCCGGCCACATCGAACGCAATTGGTGGCCCGGCCCCACTCGCACTTGCCTGAACGGTCGCAGAGGCTTGTGGGTTACCCGCAGCGGGAAATTTCAGCCATTTTCGAGTGGCCCGGCACAGGTGCCGCATCGCCGCGCCCAGATGCGCACGAACGAGGAAACCAGCAGGTGGGAAACCCAACTCAACCCATCATGGCGCACCGGCTGATCGTTTTCTTCGGGCAATGTTTATTACCAAAGACCTTGGGACTATTTAGACTGCTCACGCTCAACTCGGCGTGAACAACGAGGGATTACCCACCATGAACAAGACGGCGCTTCGCGCCCTGCTCCGTGAACGGCGCGCCCTCATAGCCCCGGAATCCCACGGCTTCAGCAGACCGACGGGACAGGGGCGCCGCGCCCGTGGCCTCTCCCAACACCAGGTCGACCAACTGCTGCACCGCACGCTCGGCACGTACCACCGGCTGGAGTCGGGGACGTATCCCAACGCCCCGGCGGAACTGCTGCGCGATGTGGCGCGGCTGTTCGGGCTCAATGAGCAGGAGTGGGTGCTGCTGTGCCGCTACGCGCTGCTGCAGGATCCGCCGGGACCGCTGTACCCGACGTCGGGCAAGGAGATCCCCGGCGTATGGCAGGAAGCGGTCGACGGCATCGACCACATCGCGTACCTCTCGGACTCGTCCTGGGACCTGCTGGCGTGCAACCGCGCGTTCACGGAGCTGTTCCCCGACCACCGGCCCCCGGCGAACACGATGCGCTGGATGCTGCTGGATCCGCACGCCCGCCACATGCTGGTGGACTGGCAGAACGCGTGGGCGCCGCTCCTGCTCCCCCAACTGCGCGCCGCCCTCGCCGCCCGCCCCGACGACGACACGCTCGCCCAGATCGAGAAGGAGGTGCTGGCCGACCCGGAAGCCGCCCCGATCTACGAGTCGGGCGGGTCCGCCATGCACCCCGACGGCGACGAACGGCCGCTGCTCCACGCCCGCCTGGGGCCCGGCTGGGCGACGATGTGCGCGGCCCAGCCGCTCACCACGCCGGGTGCGCGCCTGATGATCCTGGTCTTCCACCCGGGGACGCACCGCGCGCACCCCAGGAAGCCCGCCCTGCGCGCAGGCTGATTTCAGCCACTCCCACCACACCTCCCCGTGGCAGACACGTTCCCGCCACGTAGATTGAGCGGGCCCCCCACAGCCCCTTCAGCCCCGTGGGAGACACCCATGCCTGCCTACGTCTCGATGCCTCACACCGTCCTCGGCGCCCACAAGGTGTCCACCGACGAGATCGCGGACGACATACGCGCCCGTCACCCGGGCCATCCGCGAATAGCCGCCGCGGTGCGCGCCGTTCAGGGATGCGGTGTGCGGACCCGCTACTTCGCCCGGCCGCTCGACTCCCCCACGGTCGCGGGCGGGGCGGGCATCGCCGAGCGCGCCCGTACCGCGTTCGCGGACGCGCTCGACCTCGCCGAGCAGGCGGCCGTCGGGGCCATCGAGGCGGCGGGCCTGAGAGCGGAGGACCTGGACGGCCTGGTCACCACGCACTCGACCGGGTGGGCGGCGCCCAACCTGGACGTCCACCTCATGACCCGGCTCGGTCTGCGCCCCACCGCCCGCTCCCTCGCCCACACGACGCTGGCCTGCACCGGCGGCACCAAGTGCCTGATCCGGGCGGCGGACATGGTGGCGGCCCGCCCCGGGAGCAAGGTGCTCGTGGTCGCCGCGGAAGTGATCTCCGCCGTCTACCACCACAGCGACACCGGCATCGACGCGATGATCTACAAGGCACTGTTCGGCGACTCGGCCGGCGCGGCCGTGGTCAGCGACCGGCCGCTCGGCCCCGGCTTCGCGTACGAGGACAGCTTCGAGCACGTCCTTCCGGACACCGCCGCCCAGTTGGGCGGCCGGATCACCGCCGACGGTCTGCACTTCGACGCCACGAAGCAGGGCCGCGCCGCCTTCGCCGTGACCCTGCCGAGCCTCACCGACTGGCTCGGCGAGCGCCCCACCGACTTCCCCCTGATCCACCCGGGCAGCCCGCGGATCATCGGGGACACGGCCACGGCTCTGGGGCTGACCGCGCACGACGCCCGCCACTCCACGGCCACGCTCACCGACGAGGGGAACCTGGGAGGCGTCAGCGTGCTCCGCGTCCTGGAGCGCACCCACCAGGAGCCGCCGCCGGCCGGCGCCCGCGGAACGATGGTCGCGTACGGGCCCGGCTTCACGACCGCCGCGCTGCACGGGCACTGGCACGCCTGACGCGCCGGGTCACGGCCACCCACAGAAAAGTCCCACTGGGACATGTGTCTCATTGGGACATCAGGTGTACCGTCGAAGACATGAAGGCGAACGAGTCCACCAGCTCCGGGCCCGCCGGCGACCGTCGGCAGGCCAAGGCCCGCCGGACGCGTGAGGCGCTCGCGGAGGCCGCGGTCGAGCTGGTGCTCGAGCGCGGGCTCGGCGACGTGACCGTCGAGGCGATAGCCGACCGCGCGGACGTCACCCGCCGCACCTTCAGCCGGCACTTCACCGGCAAGGAGGACGCGGCGCTCGACTTCACCCGTGCCGACGGCGCGGGGATCAACGCGGCGCTGCGCGCCCGCCCCGCCGCCGAGCCACCACTGCTCGCCTACCGGGGCGCGGTCGCGGACTATCTCTCCGACCGACAGGCGCCCGGCTGGCACCACCGTCCGCAACTGCGCGAGCTGTACGCCGTCGTGGACGCGGAGCCCGCCCTGTTCGCCGCGTACGAACGCATCCGGGTCGACGCCCAGGACGAGTCCGTACGCATCATCGCCGACCGGCTCGGCACCGACCCGGCCCGGGACCCGCGTCCCGAGGTCGTCGTCGGGGCCGCCGCCGGAGTGCTGACCGCCGCGCTGCGCACGTGGGCGCGCGGCGCGGGCACGGACGCCGAAGACCTCGCCGATCTGGTGGCGCGGGCCTACGACGCCCTCATCGAGGAGGCCGCCGACGCGGCGGCCCCCGACGTCGCTACCAGAAAGTGAATCGCACCATGAGCACCACCCCCACCACCGGCAACGTGACGGACTACGCCGCCGAGTTCGCCGGGAAGACCGCCCTCGTCACCGGCTCCGCCTCCGGCATCGGCCTGGCCACCGCCCGCCGCCTGGGCCGCGGCGGCGCGAACGTCGTCATCGCGGACTACAACGAGAAGGGCGCCCAGGAGGCCGCCGAGACGCTGAAGGCGGAGGGCCTGAAGGCCGCCGCGGTCGCCGTCGACGTGACCGATCCTGCCTCCGTCGAGGCGGCCGTCCGGTTCGCCGTCGACACGTTCGGCGGGCTCGACCTGGCCGTGAACAACGCCGGTATCGGCGGCCCGAGCACGCCCACGGGCGAGTACGACATCGAGGCGTACAACCGTGTGATCCGCACGAACCTCGACGGCGTCTTCTACTCGATGCGCTACGAACTCCCCGCCATGCAGGCCGCGGGCAACGGCGGCGCCATCGTGAACGTCGCCTCGATCCTCGGCTCGGTCGGCTTCGCCGGCTCCCCCGCGTACGTCGCCGCGAAGCACGGCGTGGTCGGCCTGACGAAGACGGCCGCCGCCGAGTACGCCGCGAAGGGCATCCGCGTCAACGCGGTAGGCCCGGGCTTCATCGAGACCCCGCTCCTCAAGGAGATGGACAAGGCCGCCTACGACGGTCTCGTCTCGCTGCACCCGGCGGGCCGCCTGGGCACCTCCGAGGAGGTCGCCGAGCTGATCGCGTTCCTGCTCTCGGACCGCGCCTCGTTCATCGCGGGCAGCTACCACCTCGTGGATGGCGCATACACGGCGGTCTGACCCGCCACGCCGCATACGCCACTTGTGTCACACCTCCACTCATGGAACGGTCTGCGAGGGGTACGGGGCAGGAGACCCCGACCGTCCCGAGGTGGAGGGTGCAGCGAGCGCAATGGCAGGGCAGGCACGCGAGTCGTACTTCGACAACGTCAAATTCCTGACAATCGTCCTCGTGGCCTGCGGGCACGCGTGGGAGCCGCTGACCTACGGCTCCCGCGCGGTGACGGCGACCTACCTCGCCGTCTACGCCTTCCACATGCCGGCGTTCGCGCTGGTGTCGGGCTATTTCTCGCGCAGTTTCGACATGGCGCCGCACCGTCTGCGGCGCCTGGTGACCGGGGTCGTCGTGCCGTACCTCGTCTTCGAGGTGGCGTACACGCTGTTCTACCGGTGGGCGCAGGACGATCCGGGCTATCCGATCAGCCTGCTGGACCCCTGGTATCTGATGTGGTTTCTGGCGGCCCTGTTCGTCTGGCGTCTTTCGACGCCGCTGTGGCTGCAGTTGCGCCACCCGGTGGCCGTGTCGCTGGCCGTGGCCACGGCCGTGTCGATGTGGCCGGGCGCCGGCGGCGACCTGGCGCTCCAACGGGTGCTGCAGTTCCTGCCGTTCTTCGTGGCGGGCCTGGTGCTGCGGCCCGAGCACTTCGCGCGGCTACGGACGTGGAACGTGCGCTGGGTGGCACTGGGCGTCTCGGGCGCGGCTCTGCTCGCCGCGTACTGGGTGGCGCCGTGGTTCGACGCGGGCTGGTTCTACCACCGGGGCGCCGTCCAGGGGCGGGGCGTGCCGGGGTGGGCGGGCCTGATCGCGACGCCCGCCCTGTTCGTGCTCGCACTGGCGCTGACCGCGTGTTTCCTGGCGTGGGTGCCGGGCCGCAGGCTGTGGTTCACGGCCCTGGGCACGGGGACGATCTACGCCTATCTGCTGCACGGCTTCGTCATCAAGTCCTCCCGGTTCTGGGGCTGGTACGACCACCCGTGGCTGCGCAGCCCGCTCGGCGAGCTGGCCGTGACGGCGGCGGCGGTCGCGCTCATCACCGTGCTGTGCACGGAACCGGTGCGGCGGGTGTTCCGTTACGTCGTCGAGCCCCGGATGGACTGGGCGTTCCGGCGGTCGACGGAGCAACGGCCCCTGCCCGAACAGGCGAGGGCCCGCGAGAAGGTCACCGCCGGCGGCGGCTGACGGTCTGCGCGGAGGCGAGCAGATGATGCATGCGCTCGGTGAGCGAGCCCAGGTCGTCGGCGGGCCGGTGGAAGGCGAGCCGCACGTCGGCCTGGCCGCGCACCCGCTCCAGTCGCAGCGTCAGGCCGTGCCGGTCGACGGCGAGCGGCTGGACCCGGACGACACCGTGCAGGCTGTCCGGGGCGATGAGCCGGGTGAGCTGTTCGACGGCCTCGGGGTGGGCGTCGGCGAGATGGGTGAGCAGCCGGGGCTCGGCGAGCGCGAGCGGGTCGGGCGCGGTGGCGGCGAGTTCGTCGAGGTCGATGCCGGTACGTCCGGCGCGGGTCTGCAGGACCGCCCGTTCGGGCCGCAGCACCAACTCCTCGCCGTCCGGGACCAGCTCGCCCGACAGCCACACCCGCGCGCGCACCCGGTCGCGTACGGGGACGGGCGCCGCGTCGGCGAACTCCAGGAGCGTGGTGGGCCGTCCATGCGGTGAGCAGAGCACGGCGGCGGCCAGCACGCTGTCGGGCGGCGGCGAGATGCGCACCGTGCCGTCGTCGTCGACGCGGTGCGCGCCGACGAGGTCGTCCTGCCCCACATCGGTGGTGACGCCGCAGGTCCATGCGGCGGTGAGCACGGAGCGTGCGTGGGCCGCCGTGCTGGGCACGGCGGCAGCGATCTGTCGGACACCCATCCCGAACCTCCATTAGGTAAGCCTTGCCTAACTTAACCGAGATGATCGATGGCGGTCCACCCCACCCTGCTTCCGTCTTCCTGTGTCGCCCGCCGCCGCGAGCGGCCCGGTGCGATTGACTCGACGGGTGCGCAGATTCGTCGTGTTCCTCCTCGCCGTCGCCGGAGCGCTCGCCGCCCTGGCCCTCTCGCTGCTGCTCTCCCCGTGGTGGTGGTTCGCCGCCGGCCCTCTGCTCGCCCTTGCGGCGCTGGGCGTGTGGGATCTCGTCCAGTCGCGCCACTCCGTGCTGCGCAACTATCCGGTCCTCGGGCATCTGCGCTTCCTGATGGAGTCCCTGCGCCCCGAAATGCAGCAGTACTTCGTCGAGCGCAACTACGACGGCCGGCCCTACGACCGGGACGTGCGCAGCATCGTCTACGAGCGGGCGAAGCAGCAGGAGGCCGAGGAACCGTTCGGCACCGAGCGCGACGTGTACGCCTCGGGGCACGAGTTCCTGGTGCCGTCGCTGCGTCCGGTCGACCCGCCCGAGCAACTGCCCGCTGTCCGTATCGGCGGCCCCGACTGCACCCGGCCGTACGACATGGCGCTGCTCAACGTATCGGCGATGAGTTTCGGCGCCCTGTCCGGCAACGCGATCCGCGCGCTCAACAAGGGCGCGGCGCTCGGCGGTTTCGCCCACGACACCGGAGAGGGCGGCCTGTCCGACCACCACCTGGAGCACGGCGGCGACCTGGTGTGGGAGATCGGCACCGGCTACTTCGGCTGCCGCACGCGCGAGGGCCGCTTCGACCGCGCCGAGTTCGCCGACAAGGCGGCGCACGAGCACGTCAAGTGCGTCTCCCTGAAGCTGTCGCAGGGGGCGAAGCCGGGCATCGGCGGCGTACTGCCGGGCGGGAAGGTCAACGCGGAGATCGCGCGCGTACGGGACGTGCCCGAGGGGCGGACGGTGGTGTCGCCGCCGTACCACCCGGAGTTCGAGACGCCGCGCCAACTGGTGCTGTTCCTGGCCGAGTTGCGGCGGCTCGCGGGCGGCAAGCCCGTCGGGTTCAAGCTGTGCCTGGGCTCGCGCACGCAGTTCCTCGCCGTGTGCAAGGCGATGCTCGCGGAGGGCGTGACGCCTGACTTCGTGATCGTGGACGGCTCGGAGGGCGGCACGGGTGCCGCGCCGCTGGAGTTCGCCGACCACCTCGGCACCCCGCTCACCGAGGGGCTGATCACGGTCCACAACGCGCTCGTCGGCGCGGACCTGCGCGAGCACATCCGGATCGGGGCCAGCGGCAAGGTCGCCACCGGCGCCGACATCGTCAAACGCCTCGTGCAGGGCGCCGACTTCACCAACGCCGCCCGCGCGATGATGTTCGCGGTCGGCTGCATCCAGGCCCAGCGCTGCCACACCAACACCTGCCCGGTCGGGGTCGCGACGCAGGATCCGCGCCGCGTACGCGCCCTGGACGTCGCCGACAAGGCCGAACGCGTACGCCACTACCAAGAGGCGACCGTGCGCGGCGCGGCGCAGATCATGGCGGCGATGGGCGTGCGGGATCCGCGCGAGCTGCGTCCGGCTCAGCTCATGCGGCGCACCACGGCGGACCTGCCGGTCTCCTACGCGCATCTCCACGACTGGCTGGAGCCGGGCCGGTTGGCCGGGGAGCCGCCCGCGACCTGGGCGGCGGACTGGGCCGCCGCGGACCCCGACCGTTTCTGAGTGCTGCTCTCCCCCGCGAGCGCCATCGAACAGCACCAACTCCACGCGAACGGGGGGTGAATATGCCAACCGCCCCCGCGGCGCGACACGGGGCGGCATCATGCCGACATGGACGGTAGTACTGCGCTCCTACGGGAGCTCTTCACGCCGGATGAGTACGCCGCGGTACGCAGTCATGCGGACCATCTGGGCGTGACCCTGGTCGAGTACGTACGCTCCTCAGCCGCCGAACGGGCCCTGGAGCGGCTCCAACTGACGCGGGCCCTGGAGGCCCGTGCACCGCATCTGGGCAAGTTGCCGATACCGCAGGTGGAGCGCTCCCCCTGCGCCGACGGGGCCTCCTCCCCCGCCATCGACCGGTTCCTCGACACGCTGGCCCACCCGCACCCCACGGAAAGCGGCTGACACGGCCTGAACCGGCCGGTGCGGGGCACTCGGTGCACAGGAGCAAGGGTGACGCCGCGGTACGGCGGGAAGGGGGACCGTCACCAAGGCACGACCCGCGCACAATCCAGCATGAGAGGAAGTGGTCGTCATGCGTGCGTCGAGGGACGCCGACCGGCGTGCCTCGCGCGTGGAATTCCTGATGCCGCAGGGATCCGGCGCCGCCCGTTGGGCCCGGCGGATGACCCGGAGGTTTCTCGCCGGACGTACGGGCGAGGGGGTGACGGACGCCGAGCTGGTGGTGTCGGAGCTGGTCGCCAACGCCACCGAGGCGCACAGCGGCAGCTGCCGGATGAGCCTGCGGCTGCAATCGGGCGAGCTGACCGTGGCCGTGCACGACGACGCGCCAGGCGTCCCCCGCGTGGCGCCCGAGTCGCGGACCGCCGAGTCGGGCCGGGGCATCGCCCTGGTCCAGGCGCTCGCCCGCCGCTGGAGCGTGCGGACCGATCCGAGGGGCGGCAAGACGGTGCTGGCGGTGCTGACACCTTGCTGACCTGCGGCGGCGACACCCTGCCGAACTGAACCACGTCCCGGCCGGGGCGACACTCACGCCGCCCCGGCCGGGATCTGGGATCAGTGTCCGCGCGCGATCCACTCGTCAAGATTCGGCGCCTCCGCGCCGATCGTCGTGCTGTCACCGTGTCCGGTGCGTACGACGGTCCCGGCCGGCAGCGTGAGCAGCCGGTCCTTGATCGACTCCACGATGGTCGGGAAGTCGCTGAAGGTCCGCCCGGTGGCGCCGGGACCGCCCTGGAAGAGGGTGTCCCCGGTGAACACGGTGCCGAGCGCGGGAGCATACAGGCTGACCGCGCCGTGGCAGTGCCCCGGCGTGTGCAGCACGGTCAGCTCCACGCCCGCGACGGCGATCCGCTGCCCGTCGGCCAGCTCCCCGTCCGGGGCGCGGTCCGGGTGCGTGCGCTTCCACAGTTCGGTGTCGGCCGGGTGCAGCAGGATCGGCGCGCCGGTGCGCGCGGCGAGCGCGGGCGCGGCGTCGATGTGGTCGTCGTGGGCGTGCGTGCACACGATCGCGACGAGCCGCCGGTCTCCGACGGCCTCGGCGATGGCGTCGGCGTCGTGGGCGGCGTCGATGACGATCGCCTCACTGTCGTCCCCGACGATCCACACATTGTTGTCGACGTCCCACGTGCCCCCGTCGAGGGAGAACGTGCCGGAGGTGACGAGGTGGTCGATCCGCGCGGTGGTGGGGGTGGAGTCGGTCATCAGAACACCACCACCGAACGCAGCACGTCGCCGTGGTGCATCCGCTCGAACGCCTTCTCCACGTCGTCCAGGGCGATCGTCTCCGTCACGAACGCGTCGAGGTCGAGGCGTCCCTGCAGATACAGGTCGATGAGCATCGGGAAGTCCCGCGAGGGCAGGCAGTCCCCGTACCAGGACGACTTGAGCGCGCCGCCGCGCCCGAACACGTCGAGCAGCGGCAGCTCCAGCTTCATCTCCGGCGTCGGCACGCCGACGAGGACGACCGTGCCCGCCAGGTCGCGCGCGTAGAAGGCCTGCTCGTACGTCTCCGGGCGGCCGACGGCCTCGATGACGACGTCGGCTCCGAAGCCGCCGGTCAGCTGGCGCACGGCCTCGATCGGGTCGGTGGAGCGGGAGTTGACGGTGTGGGTTGCCCCCAGCTCCCGCGCGGTGGCGAGCTTCGTGTCGTCGATGTCAACGGCGATGATCTTCGCGGCGCCGGCGAGCCGGGCGCCGACGACGGAGGCGTTGCCCACGCCACCGCAGCCGATCACGGCGACGGAGTCACCACGGCCCACGTTGCCCGTGTTGATCGCGGCGCCGAGCCCCGCCATCACACCGCAGCCCAGCAGGCCCGCGGCGGCCGGCGATGCGGCCGGGTCCACCTTGGTGCACTGACCGGCGGCCACCAGGGTCTTCTCGGCGAAGGCCCCGATACCCAGCGCGGGCGACAGCTCGGTGCCGTCGGCGAGGGTCATCTTCTGCTTGGCATTGTGGGTGTTGAAGCAGTACTGGGCGCGCCCGCGCTGACAGGCACGACACTGCCCGCACACCGCACGCCAGTTGAGAATCACGAAGTCACCGGGGGCGACCTCGCTCACCCCGTCACCCACCGATTCGACGACACCCGCCGCCTCGTGACCGAGCAGGAACGGGAATTCGTCGTTGATCCCGCCCTCCCGGTAGTGCAGATCGGTGTGGCAGACCCCGCACGCCTGGATCTTCACGACGGCCTCGCCCGGACCCGGGTCCGGCACCGTGATCGTCGCGATCTCCACGGGGGCACCCTTGGCCCGCGCGATCACGCCCTGCACCTGCTGTGCCATGACGGTCAGCCCTCTTTCTGAATCGCGGTAACTTCACGCTTTGTTGCCCGCCCATCCTCGCTCACCGGTCAAGCGGAGAACAGCACCGGTGCCCAGGTCGGGGCGCCCTACTGTGTTCCCGTGCACGTTCGAACCCAGGCATCGGCCACCCTCCTCCCCGTCAACGGAACTCTCGCGGCGGTGCTTGTCGTTCTCCTCGTGATCGCGGCAGGGGTGGCGGCGGTGTACCGCCTCTCCCCGGACGGGTCGCGCCGCCGGGCCCGCGACATCGCGATCGCCGGGGTGCGGGCGACGGTCCAACTGGCCGTGGTGTCGCTCCTGATCGGCTGGGTGGTGCGCCATGGGGCGGCGCTGCTGGCCTTCCTGCTGCTCATGCTGGCGGTGGCCGCGCGCACGGCGGGCCGCCGTCTCACCTCCAACCGGACCTGGATCTGGGCGGCCCTGCCGATCGTGGCGCCGGTAACCCCGCTCGTGGCGGCGCTCATCGCCTGCGGCCTGCTCCCGCTCCGCGGCATCGCCGTGATCCCGGTGACCGGCATCCTCATCGGCGGCGCGCTCACGGCGACCGTGCTGGCGGGGCGTCGCGCCCTCGACGAGCTGACCGCGCGCAAGGGCGAGGTGGAGGCGTGCCTGGCCCTCGGCCTGCTCCCCCACGAGGCGCGCCTCGAAATCGTCCGTCCGACCACGTCCGACGCCCTCCTCCCCGGCCTCGACCAGACCCGGACGGTGGGCCTGGTCACGCTCCCGGGCGCGTTCGTCGGCATGCTCCTGGGCGGGGCGTCACCGGTGACCGCCGGGGCGGTGCAACTCTTCGTCCTGGTGGCGCTGATGGCCGTACAGGCGATCGCGGTGGCCACGACGGTGGAACTGGTGGCGCGGGGGCGACTCAGTCGTCCATAGGGGCGGGGCGGCTCAGTCGTCCATGACGGCGAGGAGGCCGGAGAGGACGCGCAGACAGGCGTCGATGTCGTCCTCGGTGAGATCGCCGTCGACCCCGCGCAGGGTTTCGCGCTCCCGGTCGAGCACGCCGCCGATGACGGTGCGCCCCTCCTCGGTCAGCCGGATCAGGGAGGACCTCTTGTGGGCCGGGTTGGGGGCAGTCTCGACGAGTCCCCGCGCGGCCGCGTCGTTCACCATGCGCTGCACGAACTGACGGCTGAGCGCCTGGAACCGCCCCATCTGAGGAACCGTCATGGGCCCCCGCCCGTGCAGCATGCTGAGCACGGCTCGCACGCCCACCGACAGACCTTCGGCGGCGACGTCCCGCTCGACTCTCACGTACGCGCGCCGGTACAGCGGCCCGACGAGGTCGAACACCTTGGAGAGCCGGTCTGCCACATCTGCGGGCACAGCACCGCGCCCCGTCTTCTCGCTCACCCCACCATCATGACACCTGGGTTGTCATTCTGCTTGCCAGTGAATGGCGAGGATGACAACCTGGTTGTCATGTCCGACCTCTTCTGGAGCGACAAAGGCACCGGCCGCCCCCTGGTTCTGCTGCACGGCGGCTTCCTCGACCGTCACATGTGGGACGACCAGATCGCGTACCTGGCGTCGGACCACCGCGTCATCGCGCCCGACGCCCGCGGCCACGGTCGCTCCCCCAACGCCACGGGGCCATTCCGGCACACGGACGATCTCGCGGCGCTGCTGCGTCACTTGGACACCGGCCCCGCCGTCCTGGTGGGCGTGTCGATGGGCGCGAGCATCGCGATCGACACCGCGCTGGAGCACCCGGAACTGGTCAGCGGCGTGGTGACCAGCGGAGCCGGCACCAGCGAGCCGTACTTCACGGACCCCTGGACGACCGGACTCTGGACCACCTGGCAGTCGGCGATGGCCGCGGGCGACGTGACCGCGGCGGTGGAGGCGTTCACCACTTTCGCGTCGGGCCCGCACCGCACCCTGGACGACCTGGACCCCCAAGTCGTCGAGCGCCTGCGGGCGATGACGTGGGGCACGATGGCGAAACACACCGCGGACGAACCCGACTGGAGCGTCCCGCTCAAGGACACCTGGACTCGCGCCGCCAGGATCACGGTCCCGGTCCGCGCCATCAACGGCGCGCTCGACTCGCCCGACCACATCGGCATGGCGGAGCGCCTGACGAGCAGTGTCGCCGACGGCCGGTCGGTCTCGATCCCCGACGCCGCCCACTACCCGAACATGGAGCATCCGCAGGCCTTCAACCAGGCACTCGCGGAGTCCTTGCGCGCCATGTGAACTGCGCGCATCCGGCCAGGGCCGCGACGGCGCCCGAGATGCCCATCCCGAGCAGCGCGCCGGCGAAAGGGCCGCCTGCGGCGATCCCGCCCAGCAGGCCCACTCCTATCGAGTACGAGGCCCAGACCGCCTCGGCGACGCCCGAGGCCACGAGGAACCGGCCCGGCCGAAAGTCGACGAGCCCGGCCGCCACCGCGCCGACGAACCGCCCGGTGGGCAGGAACCGGATCCCGATGATGAACGGGATCCCGTGCCGACGCGCCCGTACGGAAGCCCAATCGAGCAGTGCAGCACGCCGTCGCTTGCGTCGCACCCGCCGCAGCACCGGCCCGCCGAACCGCCGCGTGCACCGGTACACCAGCAGGTCCCCGAGGACGGCGGCGCCCGACACCACCAGCAGCACGACGGCGAGCTGGAGACGACCGTCGGCCGCCATCGCCCCGGCACTGACGAGCAGCCATGAATTGGGCACCAGCGGCGGCATGACGCACAAAACAAGGAGGCCGTACATCAAGTAGTCGGGCATACCTACAGGTAACGGAATAAAGGCTAAGAAAACGAGAGGAGTTGACGTATCTCGGGGAAACCTCTGGGAGCCACCCCTAAGGGGCGCGAAGTGCGGTTTCACAGCCGAGAGGACCGACGCTCAAGACGCAAGAGCCGGCCAGTCAAGTTCACCACGATGCCCGCCCGGGACGCGCCGCGCACTGGGGCGGCCGTCCGGATCAGGGTGGGGTTATCCCCCGACAGCCTCGTACTCGTGCGCAGGCCCGCCGCGCCACTGGATGATCGGCGAGTCCCCGGACACCAATTGATCGGCGTCATCAAGCCCGGCCCGGCGCAGGAACTCGACCAGGTCGTGATCGTCACGGGCCAGACCGAAGTCCACACCGCCGACCGTGACCCGCCGCCCTCCGCCCGACGGCGACGGACGGTGCACGACTATCTCAGTCGCCATACGCCCACCGAGCCGCCCCAGCCTTCGCCCCGCCGGTCGGGCCCCGCCGTGACCGCACGAGATCTTCAGTGATCGTGTTCCGCATGAGACGGATTAGATCGCGTGTTCGATTTTCGGCGCAAGCCGACAGGCAAGTCGCACGGTGCGCGTGTCGCCCTCTGGGCCCTCAGGACGTGCCCGGGAGCGGCCAGGGGTTGGGCGCATTGCGTCGGACGGCCGCGCGGATGTGGACCATGGCACGGCCGGTCAACTCCACTCCACCGAACGAATCCTGACCGCGATCCTACGTCCGTGGGGCGCGGTCACGTTGTTGTCACAGCCCCGGCGTAGGCTCCGCAGCATGACCATTTACGACGCAGTACAGATCGACAACCTTCAGGGCGGCGCCGCCGACCTGCCCCAGTACCAGGGCAAGGCCGTCCTGATCGTCAACGTTGCCTCGAAGTGCGGGCTCACGCCGCAGTACACCGCGCTGGAGGAGCTCCAGAAGCAGTACGCGGACCGTGGATTCACGGTGCTCGGCGTGCCGTGCAACCAGTTCATGGGGCAGGAGCCCGGTACCGCCGACGAGATCTCCGAGTTCTGCTCGGCCACGTATGGCGTCACGTTCCCCATGACCGAGAAGGTCGACGTCAATGGCGAGGAGCGGCACCCGCTGTACGCGAACCTCGTCGACACGGCGGACGCGGAGGGGCACACCGGCGACATCCGCTGGAACTTCGAGAAGTTCCTGGTGGGGCGCTCCGGTGACGTCGTCGCCCGCTTCTCGCCGCAGACGACGCCGGACGCGCCGGAGGTCGTGGCGGCCATCGAGCGGGAGCTCTCGGCGCAGAGCTGAGGGCCGTGGCGCAGGGGGCTGAGTGCTGGGCGCGCGCCTGCGCTCCGCGCCCGCCCCGCTGCGCCTCCACTCCCCCCGTAGCACCATGGCTACATGCTGTTCGCCCGGCTCGCTCAGGTGTCCCAGGACGTCGCCGCCGCCTCCGCGCGGTCGCGGAAGATCGCGCTGCTCGCCGAGTTGTTCCGGGATGCCGACCCGGACGACGTGCCGATCGTCATCCCGTATCTGGCGGGGCGGCTGCCCCAGGGGCGGCTCGGCGTCGGGTGGCGGGTGCTGAGCGAGCGGGTCGAGGCGGCGCCGGAGCCGCGGCTGAGCGTGCAGGACGTCGACGCGCTGATGACCGAGCTCGGGGATGTGTCCGGCGCCGGGTCCCAGGCCGAGCGGAAGCGTCTGGTCGGGGAGCTGATGGGGGCCGCCACCGAAAGCGAGCAGCGGTTCCTGTTCGGGCTCGTGACCGGCGAGGTGCGGCAGGGCGCCCTGGACGCCGTCGCGACCGAGGGGCTTGCGCAGGCGACGGGCGCCGCCCCCGCCGACGTACGGCGCGCCGTGATGCTGGCCGGTGGGCTGCAGGACGTCGCACAGGCGCTGCTCGCGCGCGGGACCGAGGCGCTCGACGAGTTCCGGCTCACCGTCGGCCGGCCCGTACTGCCGATGCTCGCGCACAGCGCGAGTGGTGTCGGCGAGGCGCTCGACAAGCTGGGCACCTGCGCCGTGGAGGAGAAGCTCGACGGCATCCGTGTGCAGGTCCATCGGGACGGCGATGCCGTGCACATCTACACGCGGACGCTCGACGACATCACCGATCGGCTTCCCGAAGTGACCGACGCCGTACGGGAGTTCCCCGGCGAGCGGTTCATTCTCGACGGGGAGGTCATCGCGCTCGATGCGGACGGGCGGCCGCGCGCGTTCCAGGATGTCGCGGGGCGGGTCGGGTCGCGGGTCGACGTCGCGCGGGCCGCGGAGGCGCTGCCGGTCTCCCCCGTGTTCTTCGACGTGCTGTACGTCGACGGGCGGGATCTGCTGGACCTGCCGTTCGCCAGGCGGCACGAGCAGCTGGCACGGCTCGTGCCGGAGCCGATGCGGGTACGGCGCGTCGTGGTCAATGAGGACGAGGGCGAGGAGATCACCGAACAGCGGGGCGCCGCCGAGGCATTCTTCGCCGACACCCTCGCGCGCGGCCACGAAGGTGTCGTGCTCAAGGGCCTCGAGGCTCCGTACAGCGCGGGCCGCCGTGGCGCGTCCTGGTTGAAGGTCAAGCCGGTGCACACGCTGGACCTGGTCGTGCTCGCCGCCGAGTGGGGGCACGGGCGGCGCACCGGCAAGCTGTCCAACCTGCACCTGGGCGCGCGCCGCCCCGACGGTACGTACGCGATGCTCGGCAAGACGTTCAAGGGGCTCACCGACGCGCTGCTGACCTGGCAGACGGAGCGGCTGCTCGAGTCGACCACCAGTGACGACGGTCATGTCGTGACCGTGCGGCCCGAGTTGGTCGTGGAGATCGCCTACGACGGGTTGCAGCGTTCGACGCGCTACCCGGCGGGCGTGACGCTCCGCTTCGCGCGCGTGGTGCGGTACCGGGAGGACAAGTCGGCCGAGCAGGCGGACACGGTGGAGGCGGTGCTCGCCGCCCATCCGTCGCTCGACACCTGACGTGCCGACAGCCGGCCGCTTCGGCGTGGACGCATGACCTCGCATGACCCCGTATGGCCTTTTCCACACCTGACCGTTTTTTTGCCAAAGCTTGGCGCGTATAGGGTGACGGACATCCATCTAAAGTTGCATCTGCCATCTATTGGCCGCCGGGACAGCGGCCACGCACGGACAAGGGGAGAGACGTGCCCGCTTCACGCCTGAGCAGGACACCATTGCCGGGGATCGGCTACCGCTATGACCTCACGACCCGCGAGCAGCGTCAGCTCTCGGTCGTCGCCCATCGGGACGGGGGCCGCACCCTCAGCGCCTACCGGGCGGACGACCCGGACGCCTGCGACCTGTCGCTGAAGCTGACGTCGGGCGAAGCGGCGTATCTCATCGACGCGTTGGCGCCTTCGCACCACAGCCCGAACCTTTTGCACACCACCGACCTGGGTCTTGTCGCCGAACGCATCGAGGTGCCGGGCACCTCGATCTGGAACGGGCGGCTGCTCGGCGAGACGAAGATGCGGACCGATACGGGCGCGTCGATCGTGGCCGTGCTGCGCCGCGCCGACGCGATTCCGTCGCCGACGCCGGACTTCCGGCTCGCGGGCGGCGACACGGTCATCGTCATCGGTACCCGCGAGGGCGTCGACGCGGCGGCCGCGATTCTGGGGCGGGAGTGACCGTATGCACAGTGCTCTCTTTCTGATCGAATTCGGTGCCATCACGCTGGCGCTCGGGCTGCTCGGGCGGCTCGCGGGACGCCTGCGGTTCTCACCGATCCCGCTGTATCTGCTGGCAGGGCTCGCGTTCGGCGAGGGCGGTCTGCTGCCGCTCGGCGCCAGCGAGGAATTCGTGGCCATCGGCTCCGAAATAGGCGTGATCCTGCTGCTGTTGATGCTGGGCCTCGAGTACACGGCCAGCGATCTCGTCACCAACCTGAAGACGCAGTATCCGGCCGGCCTTGTCGACATGACGTTCAACGCGCTGCCCGGTGCCGCCGCCGCGCTGCTCATGGGGTGGGGTCCGGTGGCCGCCGTGGTGCTCGCCGGTGTCACCTGGATCTCGTCCTCGGGCGTGATCGCCAAGGTGCTCGGCGACCTGGGCCGACTCGGCAACCGCGAGACGCCGGTGATCCTCAGCATCCTGGTGCTCGAGGACCTGGCGATGGCCGTGTATCTGCCCATCATCACCGCGCTGCTCGCCGGTGTCGGCTGGGCGGCCGGCGGGCTCACGCTCGCCATCGCGCTCGGCGCCGCGGGTCTGGTGCTGTTCATCGCCGTGCGGTTCGGGCGGCACATCTCGAAGTTCGTGTCGAGCGACGACCCGGAGAAGCTGCTCCTCGTGGTGCTCGGCCTGACCATCCTGGTCGCAGGCCTCGCGCAGCAGCTCCAGGTGTCCGCGGCCGTGGGCGCGTTCCTCGTGGGCATCGCGCTGTCCGGTGAGGTCGCCGAGAACACGCACACGCTGCTGTCCCCGCTGCGGGACCTGTTCGCGGCCGTGTTCTTCGTCTTCTTCGGTCTGCACACCGACCCGGCGAGCATTCCGCCGGTGCTGCTGCCCGCGCTGCTGCTCGCCGTGGTCACGGCCTGCACGAAGATCGCGACGGGCTACTGGGCGGCGCGCCGTGCCGGGATCTCCGTCAAGGGACGCTGGCGGGCCGGTGGCGCGCTGGTCGCGCGCGGCGAGTTCTCCATCGTGATCGCGGGCCTCGCCGTGACGTCCGGCATCGAGCCGAGGCTCGGCCCGCTGGCCACCGCGTACGTGCTGATCCTGGTGATCGTGGGCCCGCTGACCGCGCGGTTCGTCCAGCCCCTCGCGCAGCGGCTGTTCCCGCAGCCCGCGGCGGTGGCCGTGGGCGTGGTTCCCGAGCCGCGTGCGATCGAGCAGGGCACGGAGGCCGTGCAGGTCGCGGAGGCCGCGGAGGTGGCGCAGGCCGGACAGGTCGCGCACGAGGACGGGAAGCCGGGCGAGAAGCCCGACGACCGACCGGCCGCCGTGGACGAGCACAGCCGCTGACGATCCACCGCTGATCCTCGGCGCACACCGATCCACCGCCGATCCTCGGCGCACACCGCCGAACCCGGCACCCGACGGGGCCGTTCTCCAGTCATGGAGAACGGCCCCGTTCTCTCTCCAGTCGCCCGCGATGACCAGGGCGCTTAGCGTGGTGGGCGAAGTCGATCGGGGGGTCCGGTGGTTTGGAGGCCACGATGGATCGCTCGCCCGACACCACCCCGGCAGGCTCCGAGCCCGGCATACAGAGCTCCCCTCCAGGCGGCGGCTCCGTGCCGTACGCGGGCGGGGGCAAGCACGAGCACCGCTGGCTGATCCTCGCCGTGATCGGCCTGGCCCAGCTGATGGTCGTCCTCGACGCCACCATCGTGAACATCGCGCTGCCGTCGGCCCAGCAGGACCTCGGGTTCTCCGACGGCAACCGGCAGTGGATCGTCACCGCCTACTCCCTGGCGTTCGGCAGTTTGCTGCTGCTCGGCGGGCGGATCGCCGACCTCGTCGGCCGCAAGGCCGTCTTCCTCACGGGCCTGGTCGGCTTCGCTGTGGCCTCCGCGCTGGGTGGTGCGGCGAGCAGCTTCGAGATGCTCGTCGCGGCGCGTGCCCTGCAGGGCGCGTTCGGCGCGCTGCTGGCGCCGGCCGCGCTCTCCCTGCTGACGACGACGTTCACCGACCCCAAGGAGCGGGCCAAGGCGTTCGGCATCTATGGTGCCATCGCCGGTGCGGGTGGCGCGGTCGGGCTGCTGCTCGGCGGTGTGCTGACCGAGTATCTGGACTGGCGCTGGTGCCTGTTCGTGAACCTGGCCTTCGCCGCCTTCGCCTTCCTTGGCGGCCTGCGCCTGCTGCACGGCGGGCGCCCCGCGGAGCGGCCGAAGCTGGACGTGCCCGGCACGATCCTGGTGTCTGCGGGCCTGTTCTGCATCGTGTACGGGTTCTCCAACGCCGAGACGCACGACTGGAGCGAGTTCGCGACCTGGGGCTTCCTGGTGATCGGCGCGATCCTGCTCGCCGCGTTCGCCTGGTTCGAGACGCGGGCCGCGCATCCTTTGCTGCCGCTGCGCGTGCCCCTCGACCGGGACCGCGGTGCGTCGTACCTGGCGATGTTCATCGCCGGTGCGGGCATGTTCGGCGTGTTCCTCTTCCTGACGTACTACCTGCAGCAGATCCTGGAGTTCTCGCCGGTGTCGACCGGTGTGGCGTTCCTGCCGATGGTCGCCTGCATGATCTTCTCGTCGATCGTCACGCAGAACGTGCTCGCGCCGAAGTTCGGTCCGAAGCCGATCGTCCCGCTGGGCATGGCCCTGGCGGTGGTGGCGATGATCTGGCTGACCTTCCTCGACCTCGGCAGCAGTTACGCCGCCCATGTACTGCCACCCACGCTGGTGATGGGCATCGGCATGGGCATGATCTTCGCCACGGCCATGAACCTCGCCACGTCCGGTATCGCGACGCACGACGCGGGCGTGGCCTCCGCGATGGTCAACACCAGTCAGCAGGTGGGCGGTTCGATCGGCACGGCGCTGCTGAACACCCTGGCCACGACCGCCGCGACCAACTACCTCGTCGGCAAGCGGCCCACGCCGCTGGTGCGGGCGCAGGCCGCGATCGAGAGCTATTCGACCGCCTACTGGTGGTCGGCCGCGTTCTTCGGCGTCGGCTTCGTCGTGACGCTGCTGCTGTACCGGCCGGGGCGGCCGAAGGTGATGTCCGGCGACGGGGCCGTGCACATGTGAGCCGGTACGGGCGGCTGTGGTCGGCGTGGCTTCGGCCGACGCGGGTTGGTTCGGCGCGAGTTTGGTTCGCGCGGCCCATTCAGGGGGCATACCCCCTGAGCACAGTCCGCCCGATGGGCAGGTGGCAGGGCGGATGGCTGCGCCGTGCGGGGCGGACAAGACAGGGGCGAGGGGGCCGTCATGCGTGGCGTGCCGTACGAGCCGTATCAGGTGGACAGCGAGCGGCTGGCGACGGCGTTCGTGGAAGTGGCCGACGCCGCCGTACGGGGTGGTACTCAGGCCCTCGGCGCGCTCGTCGGCAGTTGCGTGTCGCTGCTCGGGGTGGCCTCGGCGGTG
This sequence comes from Streptomyces sp. UC4497, assembly GCF_054871485.1. Classification (NCBI taxonomy): domain Bacteria; kingdom Bacillati; phylum Actinomycetota; class Actinomycetes; order Kitasatosporales; family Streptomycetaceae; genus Streptomyces; species Streptomyces sp. UC4497. The sequence goes on from NZ_JBTYHB010000013.1 coordinate 220,854, forward strand.
GCGGTGCTGAATCCGCCCGCGGCCCGGGTCGAGGTCGCGGCGTCCGATCCACGCGGTCTACGTCTGGAGCGGGCCGCGCTGACGTGGGGCGAGGGCCCCGGCCTGGACTGCCGCAGCTCCGCGACGGCCATCAGCGGCGTCCCGCTCGCGCATCCGTACGCGCGCGCCAACTGGCCGTCGTACACGGCGATGGCGCGCAGTCTGGGCTTCGCGTGTGTGGTGGCGGTGCCGCTGCGGGCCTCGGACCGGGCGGTGGGCTCGCTGAGCCTGCTGTCGGAGCTGTCGGGTCCGATCGGGCCGGAGCGGTTGCGCCTGGGGCAGCATCTCGCGGACGCGACGGCGTTGGGGGTTGTGCCGCGAGGGCGGGTCTGAACCAACGCCGGGCTCGACGGGCCTCCGACTTCGGCTTCGGCTTCGGCTTCGGCTTCGGCTTCGGCTTCGGCTTCGGCTTCGGCTTCGGCTTCGGCTGTTGAGGACCCCCCATCGCCGTGTACTCGCGGTCATCCGGTTCCTGCACCGAGACTTGACGCATGGCTGACGGGACGAGGCGAACGAAGCGCAGCGCGGGCCTGCTTCTCTTCCGGCGAGCGTCGGACGAGGTGGAGGTGCTGCTCGGGCACATGGGCGGCCCGTTCTGGGCACGCAAGGACGCGGGCGCGTGGGGTGTGCCGAAGGGCGAGTACGAGCAGGGCGAGACGGCGTGGGAGGCGGCGCGGCGCGAGTTCCAGGAGGAACTGGGGCTGCCGCCGCCGGAGGGGGCCGCGCTGCCGCTGGGCGAGACGGTGCAGTCCGGCGGCAAGCACGTGACCGTGTGGGCGGTGGAGGCGGATCTGGATCCGGCGGAGATGGTGCCGGGGACGTTCACGATGGAGTGGCCGCGCGGTTCCGGTCGCACGGAGGAGTTTCCCGAGCTGGACCGGGTGGCCTGGTTCGGCCTGGCGTCGGCGCGGGAGCGGATCGTGAAGGCGCAGGCGGTCTTCCTCGACCGGCTCGCGGCTCAACTGTCCTGAGCCGCGAGCCAAGCCCTTACTTCGACTTACGTCTATGTTGACAGGCTTCGATCCAAGGCGCACTGTTGCATCGACAGGCATCGATGCAAGCGAATGGGGAGACCGCCATGTCCCGTGCTCAGCTGGCCCTGCGGGTCAGTGACCTGGAAGCGTCGATCACCTTCTACTCGAAGCTGTTCGGCACCGAACCGGCCAAGCGCCGCGAGGGCTACGCCAACTTCGCCGTCACCGAGCCCCCGCTGAAGCTCGTCCTCATCGAGGGCGAGCCCGGGCAGGAGACCCGCCTCGACCACCTCGGCGTCGAGGTCGAGTCCACCGACCAGGTCAGTGCGGCCACCGGCCGGCTCAAGGACGCCGGCCTCGCGACGTTCGAGGAGAACGACACCTCCTGCTGCTACGCCCTCCAGGACAAGGTGTGGGTCCACGGCCCCGGCCAGGAACCCTGGGAGGTGTACGTGGTCAAGGCCGACGCCGCCACGCTCGGCAAGAGCGCGCAGGCCGGGGCCGACGGCGGGGACGGCTGCTGCACGAGCCCGGCCGCCACCGCCGAACCGGCCGCGGCGGAGTGCGCCTGCGGACAGTGATCCGAACGGCCGACGTCTGACGGACCTCCCCGCGGGTACCCGGCGCTCGCCCCGCAGCCCGCGTTGCGCACGCTCGTTGCGCGCGGGAAGGTCGAAGGAACCGCGCAGAGGAGGTCGGCAGCATGCCCATCGCGACGGTCAACCCGGCGAACGGCGAGACCCTCAAGACGTACGAGGCCCTGTCCCCGGAGGAGATCGAACGCAGGCTCGCCCTCGCGGCGAGCGCCTTCGACTCGTATCGGACGACGACGTTCTTCGACCGGGCGAGGCTGCTGCAGCGGGCCGCCGACCTGCTGGAGGCGGACGCGCCGGACATCGCACGCGTGATGACGACCGAGATGGGCAAGCCGGTCGCGGCGGCCCGTGCCGAGGCGTTGAAATGCGTGAAGACGATGCGCTGGTACGCGGAGCACGCCGCCGATCTGCTCGCGGACGAGCATCCCGCGGAGTCCGACGTGAAGGACTCGGGCGCGGCGCGGGCGCATGTGCGCTACCGGCCGCTCGGCCCGGTGCTCGCGGTGATGCCGTGGAACTTCCCGCTGTGGCAGGTCGTACGGTTCGCGGCGCCCGCCCTCATGGCCGGGAACGTGGGCCTGCTCAAGCACGCGTCGAACGTGCCGCAGACGGCCCTCTACCTGGAGGATCTCTTCCGCCGTGCCGGTTTCCCCGAGGGCTGCTTCCAGACACTGCTCATCGGATCGGGCGCGGTCGAGGGCATCCTGCGCGACGAGCGGGTGGAGGCGGCGACGCTCACCGGCAGCGAACCGGCCGGCCGTTCCGTGGCGGCGATCGCGGGCGACGAGGTGAAGAAGACGGTCCTGGAGCTGGGCGGCAGCGACCCGTACGTGGTGCTGCCGTCGGCGGACGTGGCGAAGGCCGCGAAGACGGCCGTCACGGCGCGCGTGCAGAACAACGGGCAGTCGTGCATCGCGGCCAAGCGGTTCATCGTGCACGAGTCGGTGTTCGAGGAGTTCCGGGACGCGTTCGTGGCCGGCATGCGGGAGCTGCGGGTGGGCGATCCGCTCGACGAGGACACGGACGTGGGACCGCTCTCCAGCGAGCAGGGGCGCAGCGATCTGGAGGAGCTGGTCGACGACGCCGTGGAGAGCGGCGCGACCGTGCTGTGCGGTGGGCAGCGGCCCAAGGACTTCGCCGACCGCGGCTGGTTCTACGAGCCGACCGTCATCGCCGATGTGACCCCCGAGATGCGTATCCACAAGGAGGAGACGTTCGGCCCGGTGGCGACCCTGTACCGGGTCGCGGACCTGGACGAGGCGGTCGCCGTCGCCAACGACACGCCGTTCGGGCTGAGTTCCAACCTGTGGACGCGCGACGAGGACGAGATCGAGCGCTTCGTGCGCGACAGCCAGGCGGGCGGTGTCTTCGTCAACGGCATGACGGCCTCGCACCCGGCCCTCCCCTTCGGCGGCGCGAAGCGTTCCGGCTACGGACGTGAGCTGTCGGACCACGGCATCAAGGAGTTCTGCAACATCACCACGGTGTGGTTCGGGGCCTGACAGCAGCCGCGAGACCTTGGCGGGGCGAGGGCCGGTCGATCCGCGCCCCCGCGCACAGCCCGTGCAGCAGGTCGCTCCCGGAGCTGTGGCCCACGGCCAGCAGGTCGGCGACCCGCGCGGCGAGATCCGCGCCGGTCGCCGCCGCGTGCAGCACCGCCGCCACCTGTGGAATGCAGTGACCGTCGGTGGCGTGCCGCAGGAGCGCGGCCGAGACCGGGGGCGTACGTGTCCCGGCCTGTTCGGCGGTGGCTACGAGGAGGGGCAGCCAGGCGGGTGGCAGCGGGGACAGACGGGCGGCCAGCAGCAGGCCGCACAGGAAGTCGTCGCCGGACGGGGTGGCTCCGGGGCCGAGCCCCAACAGAGCCTCAGCGGCGCGACGCCCCGCGCTCGGGGTTCCGTGCGCGAGGGCGCGGACGAGGGCGGTCGCGGCGGGACGGGCCTCGGCCGCCAGCGGGCGCGGCGGTCGCAGACGCGCGAGCCGGTCGAGGGCCGGGCCTCGCGGGAGGTCCTGGACGCGGGGCGGCGCCCAGAACTCCCCGACGGCCAGGCGCAAGTGACCGACCGCGACGCACCCGCCCCCGACCCGTCCCGCGCCCCCGACCGCCACGCCGTCGAACGGCCGCTCCCCCGCCGCACGCGGCAGAACCACGGCTGTCGGCACGCGCACGGCCTGCGGTACGACCACGGCGAGCGCGGTCTCACTGTCGCCCGACAGCAGATACAGCGCCTGCCGGGCTACGGCCACGACTCGGGCGGGACGTGGCGGCCCGGCCAGCAGCGCGCGGGCCAAGGTGCTTACCGTGCACGGCAGTTGGGAGGGACTCATGACGTGGGGGCAGCAATGTCGTCGGGCAGCTCCGGAACCGCGAACGCCTCCAGCGCCTTCCGGAAGCACTCCAACGGCGCGTGGGCCAGGCCTGCTCCGATCTGTCCGATGCCGGGTTCGCGGTGGGCGATGCCCGTGGTGACGACGGGTTCGATGCCGGTGTCGAGGACGGCGCGCACGTCGATGCCGACCGGGGAGCCGATGCCGCCGAGAGCCGGCAGCCGGTAGGCCTCGTGCCGGGCCAGCGTGATGCGGGCCATGTCACGGCTGGTGCGCAGCGCCTCCTGCACGGTGCCGCCGACGAAGCCGGTGATGGCGGGCGCGGCGGCGAGGGCGAAGCCACCGAGGCCGTTGGTCTCGGTGATGGCACTGTCGCCGATGTCGGGGTTGGCGTCCTCGGGCCCGTATCCGGCGAAGTACAGTCCCCGCACCTCGGCGGCGGGCGCCGTGAACCAGGCGTCTCCGAGGCCGCTGACGCGGATGCCGACCTCGACGCCGTTGCGGGCGAATGCCGTGACGAGCGTGGAGTGGGCGACGCCGTGCGCGGCGGAGGTGGCTAGTTTGGCGGCCGCCATCGAGAAGTTGAGGAACCAGTAGTGGTTCTCGGCGAGGAACTCCAGGACGTCCGGGCCGTGTTGTACGCGGGCGAGCGGCGCGGCGAGTTCCCGCAGCAGCAGGGCGGAGGCGGCGGTGTTGCGGCTGTGGCACTCGTCGCCCATCTGGAGCGCCTGGGCGACGACGGAGCGCAGATCCACGCCGTCGGGCCGGTCGGCGAGGGCAGCGCGCAGGGCAGGCGCCAGTACGTCGGCCATCCAGCGGAGCCGCTCCATCACGTCGTCGCCGAGGGCCCCGTAGCGCAGGCAGCGTCCCGCGCCCTCGTTCAAGTTGGCGTAGGCGCGGCGCCCGGTGGCCGGGTCCTCGACGACGAGCACGGGCATGGACGGGGAGGTGATGCCGCCCATGGGTCCGACGGCCTCGTGGTGGTGGCACGGTTCGAAGCGCAACGCGCCCGATCCAGCGAGGAGTTCGGCCTGCTGAGGGGTGTCGGCCCAGCCCTCGAGCAGCGCGGCACCGATGACACCCGCGCGCATCGGGCCGCACATGTCGACCCAGTCGACGGGCGGCCCGGCGTGCAGCAGGACGCGTTCACCGGTGGTCCGGTCGTCGAGCACCGGCAGGACGTCGCGGGCGGTGCGTACGTCGCGCCACACGGGTCGGACGGCGAGCAGCCGCTCGACGGCGGTGCGGTTCGCGGCCTCGACGGCTTCGTGGCCGGTGAGTTCGGCCAGCTTCCAGGCGAGGTCGGGGTCACCGCCAGCGGGCGGCCGCCAGTCGAGGGTGCTGACGTGGGCGCCAGCGGTGCGGGGCACATCGGCGAAGTCGGCCACGCCGACGGCGGCGATCCGCGGTGCGGCGTCGCCCGCGCCGAGCAGGTCGGGCACGAGGTGAGTGGTCATGTGCGGGCTCCTGTGGGGTGGTCGGGATGGGCGGCCTCGACGTGTGTGTCGCACCGGGCGGTGGTGCGTGCCGACGCCCCCGTGCGCCACGGATGCGGCATCACGGTCACCGCACCGCCCTCACCGTCGGCATCAACTCACCAGTCTCACGGCGAGGTTCGCCGCCCCCGGCCACCAGCGACACCGCCCACTCGGCCGCGTCCGTACTGGTCGGGGCCAGCACGGCGCCCGCCTTCTCCAGGCGCGCCCGCACCGCGTCGACGTCCTGCGGGTCGCCGGCCGTGCCGACGACGAAGGCGATGACGGGCGCCCGCCCTCGCTCCCCCACCCGTTCCCCCACTCGTTCCAGCTCGGTCGCGAGCGCCGCGGCCGGATCGGCACCCGCGCCGTGTCCGAGGACGACGTCCAGGACCACGGCGGCGGTGCCCGGGTCGGACAGTGCGGCACGCAGATGGGCGGCGCGCACGGTGGGGTCGATCATCGGGTGGGGGCGGCCCGCCGTGTAGGCGTCGTCGCCGAGGTCGAGCACCAAGTGGCGCTCTGGCAGGTCGATGTCACGTCCGGGAACGTAGGGGTCGACCGCCGTGACCGCCCCCGGCAGCAGTTGCCGCGCCTCGTACGCGAAGGTTCCGCCCGCGTACAGGGCACGGAGGTACCGGCCCGGAACCGCGTCCACCGCGGGCGGCGCCCACTGGGGTGCCGGAACACCGCCGAGGGTGCGCACGACCGCGCGGGCCGCGTCGCGCAGTGTGCCGACGACGGTGACGGCGCCCGCCCCACCCGGCCGCTCGGCGCCCGCGAGATCGCCGGTCGCGGCGGGCCTCTCGGTGCCGAGGAACGCGACGACGACCGGCTTGCCCGCACGCGCCGCCCGGGCGATGACGCGTTCGGCCACTTCGGGCGCGGGCGGCTTCGACACCAGCACGATCACCTCGCAGCCGGGGTCGGCGACGAGCAGGTCGAGCGCGTCCAGCGTGGTGCGCGCACCGACCTCCGCGCTGAGGTCACGGCCACCGGTACCGATCATCTGCCGGACCCCTTCGCCGGCCGCGTCCAGCAGGCACGACACCTGCTGAAGTCCCGTTCCGGAGGCGCCGATCAGGCCGATGCGGCCGGGGCGGAGCACATTGGCGAAGCCGAGCGGTACGCCGTCCAGGACGCCGGTCCCGCAGTCGGGTCCCATGGCGAGCAGGCCCCGGCGGTGGGCCTCCTCCTTGATACGGATCTCCTGCTCGACGGAGACGTTGTCGCTGAAGACGAAGGCGTGCATGCCGCGGCGCAGCGCCTTGAGCGCCTCGGCCGCCGCGTACGGGCCTGGGGTGGAGATCAGGGCGAGCGCGGTCGCCGGGTCCGCCTCGCCGAGGGCGCGCGGCACCCATTCATCGGGCTCGGCGCTCTCCGAGGCGGCGGGCTGTTCGAGCAGCGCGGGCACCTCGGCCAGGGCGTGCTCGATGGCGTCGGCGTTGCCGCGCAGCGCGACGATCAGGTCGGCGGGGCGTGCGGCGCGGCCCTCGTCGGTGAGGAGTCGGGCGTCGGCGAGCAGCCGCAGATTGGGTTCGGTCGCCATGACGAGGCTGGCGGCCGTGATGCCGGGCAGTCCGGTGAGGTGCTGGGCCGCGCGCATCAGGGCGACGGAGTCGGCGTAGGCGTCGCGCCGCACGGAGTTCGACGTCAGGGTGTCCGGGGCTAGGTGGCCGTCGGTGGCGGGCGGGGTGGGCTCCATGGCTTCGACGCTACGGCCGCGCCCCAGGCGTAGTCTTCGGCGAGAAGTGCCAGCGCGCGGGTGTGGATCACCGGCAGCGGCTGACAGTGACCGGCCGCCGGGCCCGCATCAGCATGGCCGGGGACACCCGCAACCGCGCCACACCCCCGTCCGAGCCCTCACCACCGCCGATGCCGACGGCCACCGTCAGTGAGCGCGCGCGCTGAGCAACCGGTGGGCGTGCACCGCCAGTTCCGTCTGGAGCCGGCGCATCGGATCCTTGTCGGGTGCGCCGGTGAGCCGTTCGATCTGCTTGAGGCGGTAGCGCAGCGTGTTGTAGTGCACGTGGAGTTCCTCGGCCGCCTCGACGCCGTTGCGGTCGTGCCGCAGATACACGGTGAGGCTGTGCACGAGGCTGCCGTCGTGCCCGGCGTCGTACGTCAGCAGCGGGCCGAGGGCGTCATCGACGAGCGCCTGGAGTTCACCCGCGGGCAGCTGATCGAGGAGCCGGTACACCCCGCTCTCCTCGTGGAGCCGGACGAACGAGTGGGCGGGGCCCTCCAGTTCACGGCCCAGGGCGAGCGCACTGAGCGCCTCGCTGTGGCTGAGGTGCAGTTCCGTGAAGTCGGCGCGGATCGTGCCCGCCGCGACGGCCACGGCGCGCCCCGGACAAGCGGCGGCGACCGCGCGGCGCAACTCCTCGCAGCGGCTGCGCAGTTCGGCGCCACCCGTCGCCACCAGCGCGGTGAGGCCGCCGGGGGTGCCCCAGGCAGGTGTGTCGGCACCCAGTGCGGTGCGGGCGGCGGCGAGCAGGCGTTCCTCGGTGAGGCGGACGCCCGCACCCTCCGGAGTGGCCACGGCCTCGACGACCACGGCGGCGCGCGGCCGCTCCAGGTCCCAGCCGAGGGCCGCGGCCCGGCGCGCCGACTCCGCACGGTCGCGCGGCGGGTGGGAGACGAGTTCGGTCAACAACAGGGTGCGGTACCGGCGTTCACGCTCGGCCAGTACGCGTTCCTGCACGGCGAGCATCCCGGCCAGGCTGGCGACATGGTCGGCGGCGGTGCCCCACTCCTCGTCGGGTACGCAGCCGGGCCCCGCCCACAGGGCGACCTCGCCGCCGCTGCGGTGCCCGACGGTGATCGGCCGGGACACGGACGCGGGGACGCCGTCGGGCACGTCTCCCGCAGCCGCGAGCAGACCCCCGTCCGGTCCGCGGATCGCGGCGGCGCAGCCGGTCTCCGCCGCCAGCAGGACGACCAGTTCGCCGTAGGAGCCGCCCCCGAGGACGGCCTGGGAGAGCCGGTCGCGCAGCGCCTGCGAGCGCTCCAGGCTCAGCGCCTGCCGGTTGAGTACGGTGCCGATGACCTCGGAAAGGATGTCGTTGAGCATGACGTCGCCGGGCAACTCGACGATGGGAAAGCCCAGTTCGTCGGCGCGGCGCAGCATCGGGGCGGGCAGCCTCGGTAGATAGGGGCCGACCTTCACGCCGAGGGCCGCGAGACCGCGGGCGGCGAGTTCGGGCACCAGGCCGGTGAGCGCCTCTTCGTCGTCTCGGACCGCGTAAGCGGTGGTGAGCAGGAACTCGCCGCCGCGCATCCAGCGGATGATGTCCGGCACTTCCATGATGTTGGCGACCCTGATGCCGCGGCGGGCGCCCGCCTCCCCGGCCGCAAGGCGGGCGCCCGCGAGCGCGGGCAGCTCCAGCGCCTGGGCCACGGTCAGGCCCGCGGCGCCGGCGGGACGGGGTGCCGTCACGGCGTGCGGAACAAGGGTCACGCCGCTCACTATGGGCGCCCTCGCGGGGGGCTGTAAACGCTCGTGACACGAGGTTGTATACGATCCCTCGATACCGTGACGATGCCGCCGCCCACCCCCACCCGGTCGCCCACGAAGCACTGTCAGCGAGCGTCAACACCCCCGCGCACACGCTGGCACCGGCTGCCCATGACCGCCGCGCCGGGCGTTCCTATCGTCCTGACATGCCTCCAGGAACCGCGCCCCCACCAGCCGCTTCCCCCGTGCGGCCGCCGGCCGTGACGCGCCCCGCCGCCCCTGTCACCGTCCTCGCCATCGGCGGCAACGCACTCCTCAGCGGCGGCCCGCGCGCCACCATCGCGGAACAGTTCGCCGCCGCCCGGCAGCTGGCGCGCCCGGTGGCCGAACTCGTCCGTGCGGGGCACCGCGTGGTCGTCACGCACGGCAATGGTCCACAGGTCGGCTTCATCAAGCGGCGCGCCGACCTCGCGGCCGAGCTCGCCCCCGAACTCCCGCTGCTCGACCTCGACATGTGCGTCGCCGACTCGCAGGGCAGCATCGGCTACATCCTCGTACGCGGCCTGTCGGACACCCTGCCGGCCGGGTCCCGGCCCGTCGCGCTGCTCACGCACACCGTCGTCGACCCGGACGACCCGGCATTCGCCCGGCCCACCAAGCCCATCGGCACCCACTACGAGCGCGCGGAGGCGGAGCGGCTCGCCGCCCGGCACGGGTGGACCGTCGCCGACGACGCGGGGCGCGGCTGGCGCCGCGTCGTCCCCTCACCGGCGCCGCACGCCGTTGTCGAACTCGATGCCATCGCAGCCCTGTTGGACGCCGGGCATGTCGTGGTGGCGGGCGGGGGCGGCGGCATCCCCGTCACCCGCGGGCCCGACGGGGCGCTGTGCGGCGTGGAGGCGGTCGTCGACAAGGACGCGACCTCCGCACTGCTCGCCTCCGCGCTCGGCGCGGACGAGCTGATCGTGACGACCGGGGTCGAGCGGATCGCCCTCGACTGGGGCACCCCACGCCACCGCGACCTCGACCGCATGGACGCGGCGCAGGCCCGCCGGTATCTGGCGGAGGGGCAGTTCCCCGAGGGCAGCATGGGGCCGAAGGTGCGCTCGGCCCTCGACTTCCTCGCGTCCGGCGGCCACCGTGTGCTGGTCACGTCGCCGGGCGCGCTGACCGAGGCGCTGCGCGGCGCGACGGGCACGCATATCGTCCCGACGGCCCGGACTGTCCGGTCGGTCAACCGCGATGGCAGTGGCATCGGCAGTGGCCAGGGCAATGGCAACACGAAGGCTTTGGAGCCGTAACACGACGACATCAAGATCGCCTACGCCGCCGACACCCTTTTCCCCCTATCGCCCCGCCTCCTCTCGGCCGAAGGACCCCCTATGACGCTGACCTCCGCCGCCCCCTCCCCCGACGCCATGCCTATCGACGGCCGCCACCACCTCGCCACCACGCCCGACACCGCCCGCTGGGGCGTACTCCCCCGCGCGGACGACGCCCCGGTGCTGAAGGTCGACGACGGTGACACGGTCACGTTCGATCTCGTCTCCCACGAGGGGATCCTGCCCGACCAGGGCCGCGACCCGGTGGAGTTCTTCGGCGGGTACGGAGTGCCGGCCCACCAAGTGCCGCGCGACGCACAGGAGATCGCGGCGTCCGACCTCGGGCGCGAGCCGGAGAAGCTGATCGGCCCGCACATCGTCACAGGACCCGTCGCGGTGCGCGGCGCACGCCCCGGTGACCTGCTGTGCGTACGCACCCTGACCCTGCACCGGCGCACCCACTACGGCATCGTCTCCAACCGGCACACCCGCGGCTCCCTGCCCGAGGAACTCCCGGACCCGGCCGCCGAGTTCACCAGCCCGGACACCAAGCGCGCCGCCGAAGGCACGGTCTCCTCCTTCTGCACGGTCGAACGCGACAGCGACGGCGCCGAGTTCGGCGTGCTGCGCTGCACGCCGACGCTGAGCGCGCGCTTCCCGCTCGGCCCGTTCGTCGGGATCATGGGCGTGACGGACGACTCCGCGGACACGCGCAGTTCGGTGCCACCCGGCCCCTTCGGCGGCAACCTCGACATCAAGCATCTGACCTGCGGCTCGAACCTGTACCTGCCCATACGTACCGACGGCGCGGGTTTCTACGCGGGTGACCCGCACTTCGCGCAGGGCAACGGGGAGGTGGCGCTCACCGCGCTGGAGGCGCCGCTGCGGGCGACGGTGCAGTTGTCCGTGGTGCGCGGTGCGGCGGCACGCCGGGTGACCGGGCTGCTCGCGGAGCCGTTCGCCGAGACACGTACGCACTGGATCGCGCTCGGGCTCGACGCCGACCTCGACGAGGCGATGCGCCAGTGCGTGCGCTCCGCGCTCGACTTCCTTACGGCGCGCACCGGCATGGACCGGGCCACGGCGTACGCGTATCTCAGCGCGGCGGCCGACTTCGAGGTATCGCAGGTGGTCGACCAGATCAAGGGCGTCCACTGCCTGATCCGCAAGGCGGACTTCCCCGCCGAGACGTAACCACCGATCCACCACCCACCCCAGGTCGCGCCCGCACGCACCGCACCCGCACCCGCATTTGCCCGTCACGCATGTCTCGACCGAAGGAGAACCACCGTGACCGCTCTGCTGCTGCGCCACGCGCGTGTGGAGGACTCGCCCGACCCGACCGACATCCGGGTCCGTGGCGGACGGATCGAGGCCATCGGCCCCGGTCTCGCCGCGCCGGACGGCATCGGCGCCGAAGTCATCGACTGCGCGGGCCGTGTCGTCGTGCCCGGTCTGATCGAGGCGCATCTGCACCCGGACAAGGCCCTGCTCGACGGATTGACCCCGGAGGGCACCGGCTCCCTCGCGGACGCCATCAGGATCACCGCGCTGCTCAAGGCGGGATTCACGTACGACGAGGTACGCGCGCGTGCCGAGCAGGTGCTCCGGATGTGCGTCCTGAACGGCACCACCGCGATCCGGGCCCATCCCGACGTCGACCCGGTGGCGGGCCTGACCGGGCTCAACGTCCTGCTGGAACTGCGCGAGAGGTGGGCGGCCCTGGTCACCCTCCAGGTCGTCGCGTTCCCCCAGGAGGGCATCTTCAAGGCGTCCGGCACGGAGAAGCTGCTCCGTGAGGCGCTCGACTCGGGCGCCGATGTCGTCGGGGGTTGCACTTACAACGAGGCGTCCCTCGCCGACTGTCACCGGCATGTGGAGCTGGTCCTCGATCTCGCCGCCGAGTACGGCGTCCCGGCCGATCTGCACGCGGACTTCGGCGACGACCACGGCGACAGCCGCTTCGCCCTCGCCGAGTTCATCGCCGCCCGCACCGCCGAGCGCGGCCTTCAGGGGCGGGTGACCCTCGGCCACGCCACGTCGCTCGCCGGGCGCCCGCCGGCCGAGCGGCGCGCGGTCCTCGCCGCGCTCGCGGCCGCCGGGGTCGCGGTCGTGCCGCTGCCCGCCACGGATCTCTTCCTGGGCGGTCGCGGCGACGACACGGCGCCGCGCCGGGGCCTGGCCCCCGTGCGTGAACTCTGGGACGCGGACGTCCTCACCGCCTGCGCCACCAACAACATCCGCAATGCGTTCACCCCGTACGGCACCGGCGACGTCCTGGAGACCGCGCTGCTGCTCGCCCGGATCGCGCACCTGTCGGGCCCCGCCGACCTGCGGCGGGTGCTGCGCATGGTGACGTACGACGCCGCGCGCGTGATCGGCATTCCGGAAGCGGACTACGGAGTGCGCGAGGGCGCGGTGGCCGACCTGGTCGTCCTGGACACCCGCGATCACGCCACGCTGCTCCTGGATCGGCCCGCGCGCACCGCGGTGGTCAAGTCGGGGCGGGTGGTGGCCCGTTCGACGGTCTCCGCCGAACTCAACGGTTCCCTCGTCGCGGGCGGGGTGGTCTGACATGGCCGAGGCGACGACAGGGACGAGCACGGCCGCTCCGGTGACACCCGTGGTCCGGGAGCGGATTCCGCACGAGATCGTGGCCTCGGTGCTCGCCGCGACGACCGCGTTCGTGGGCGGGACCGCGCTGCATCTGCCACCTTGGGCGATCTTCATTTCGTGGGCGGGCATGTTCCTGATGGGCGGCCCGAGTCTGGCCGGCGCGCGACGGCTGTGGTGCGCGATGCCGGTGGGTTCCACGTACGCGCTGCTCATCGTGCTCCTGGAGACCCACGCGGGTACGGCGTTCGGCGAGAGCCAGTTGGCCCGGAACACGTTCGGGGCACTGTGCATCCTCGTCCTGAACAGCGCGCTCATGTACACGGGCCGGGTCCGGTTCTTCTCGCTCATTCCCGGCATGTTCTTCGGTTTCGCCAGCTACTTCGCGACGTTCTTCGGCGGGTTCGGCTTCGAGGCGGGGAACCCGTGGGCGGCCTGGGTGTGCGTGGTCGCCATGAACGCGCTCGGCCCGGTGTACGCGTGGCTGTCGATGCGGCTGACCTTCCCGGTGGAGATCAAGTCGCCTTCCTGAGCCGCCCTGTTCACCCTGGTGTCACTCCGTGTTCGGGGCGGGGGCCGAGCGTGTGCGCTGTACACGTCATCCGCGCCTCAGGAGGCCCCATGTCCCCGCTCGTCCCCGGCAAGCGCCGCACCCTCGGCCGTTCCGTCGCCGCGGGTGTGCCGCTCGCCGCCCTGGTGGCGCTCGGTGTGGCGCCGGCCGCGACGGGCGCGCCCGCCGGGTCCGCGGCGGCCGAGGTCACCGGGAGCGCGGCGCTCGGCGACCTGCCCCTGGGCGAGTTCAGCAACGCCCTGCTGCCGGGCACGGTCGAGAACGACCGGGGCGTGGATCTCGGCGGCATCGGCTCGGACCTCTACCCGGCGAGCCGCAAGGGCGAGTTCTGGACGGTGACCGACCGCGGCCCGAACGGCCAGATCAAGGTCGACGGCACGAAGCGCCGCACGTTCCCCGTGCCCGGTTTCGACCCGGCGATCGTGAAGATTCGCGTGACCGGGGACAAGGTCGAGGTGCTCGACGCGATCCCGCTCACCACGAGGTCCGGCAAGCCCGTCACCGGCCTGTCGAACCAGGAGGGCCGGGACGAGAAGCCGTACTCGTACGACGCCAAGTCCCCGCTCGCGTACAACCCGAACGGTCTCGACACCGAGGGCATCGTGCGCGCGGCGGACGGCAGTTTCTGGCTCGTCGACGAGTACGGCCCCTCGCTCGTGCACGTCTCCGCGCACGGCCGAGTCCTCGCCCGGCACGTGCCGAAGGGACTGAACCTGAAGGGCGCCGACTACCCGGTCGTCGAGTCGCTGCCGTCCGTGCTGCTGCACCGCAAGGCCAACCGGGGCTTCGAGGGGCTCGCCCAACTGCCGGGCGGGGACCTGGTGCTTGCGGTACAGAGCCCGCTGTCGCTGCCGGACGAGGACGCGGGCGAGGCCTCGCGGACGACGCGCCTGCTGCGGTTCTCGCCGAAGAGCCAGGCGGTCACGGCGGAGTACGCGTACCGCTTCGACCCGGTGGACGTGGTGGACCCCGGCGAGGACGACCCCTCCGAGCTGAAGATCTCCTCCGTCGTCGCCGTCGGCGGCAACCGGCTGCTGGTGGAGGAGCGCACCGACAAGGCGGCCCGCCTTCAGGAGGTACGGCTCACGCGCGGCGCCGACATCCTGGGCGGACGCTGGGACGACGACGCCACGTCCCCGTCGCTCGAGCAGCTCGACGACCCGGCGGCGAAGGGCGTTCCGGTCCTCGACAAGCGCCTCGTGGTGGACCTCGACAAGGTCGACGGCGTCCCGGACAAGGTCGAGGGCATCGCCCTCGCGGGCCGCGACACCCTCGCCCTGATCAACGACAACGACTTCGGGATGACCGACGGCAACGGGGCGTTCGACGCGGACGGGCGGCTCGTGGACAGCGGCGTCGAGACGAAGGTGACGCACGTGAAGCTGCCGAAGGGCGCCCTGTAGGCGCAGCTGGCTGCCAGCGGTGCGCCCTGTAGGAGCACCTCGCCGCCGTCGAGTCGGCGCAATCAGCCGCCCAGCTCGCTGGGCAACTCGCTCGGCAGCTCGCTGGGGATGTCCGAGGGCAGTTCGCTCGGCAGCCCACTGGGGAGCTCGCTCGGCAGGTTGCTCGGCAGCGAGGACGGCAGCTTGCTCGGGATGCGGGGCGACGACGAGCGCGTGGCCTGCTCGCTGCTCTCGTCGGGCGACTTCTTGTCGCCGTCCGATGAGCTGCCGCGGGTCGTCAGGAGGACGACGGCGCCCACGATCACCACGAGGGCGACGAGCGTCGCGATCACCAGGAACTTGCGCCGGTCGGGGCGGCGCGGCCCGTCGGGCGGCGGCGCACCGAAGCCACCGGGCGGCGGGGCGTCGTTCGGCGGTGGGGGCGGCTGCGGCGGCATCGGGGGTAGGGACACCCCTCCAGAATTGCCGCATCGCGCCCAACGCGCGAGCCCCTGAGGGAAGTTGACCGACCGGACGGCGTACGTCCGGTCGGTCGCGGCCCTTCCGTACTTTCGTACGGGACTTCTGTACGGGCTGCGTCAGCCGCGCGCGCCCAGCAGGTGGTCCATCGCCAGCTGGTCGAGGTGCTCGAACGCCATGCCGCGCTCGGCGGCGGCGTTCACGTCGAACTCCTCGAAGGCGCTCTTGTCGGCGAGCAGCGCGGACAGGCCGTCGGCGGCGGTCGGCTTGGCGAGCTCGTCCAGGCGGGAGGCGGCCAGGGCCGCCTGGACCTCGGGGTCGTCGCGGAAGGCGGCGGCCCGGTCCTTGAGGATCAGGTAGTTGCGCATGCAGCCGGCGGCCGAGGCCCACACGCCGTCGAAGTCCTCGGTCCGCGGCGGCTTGAAGTCGAAGTGCCGCGGGCCCTCGTAGCCGGCCTGCTCCAGCAGGTCGACGAGCCAGAACGCGGCGCGCAGGTCGCCGGCGCCGAAGCGCAGGTCCTGGTCGTACTTGATGCCGGACTGGCCGTTGAGGTCGATGTGGAAGAGCTTGCCCGCCCACAGGGCCTGGGCGATGCCGTGCGGGAAGTTGAGGCCCGCCATCTGCTCGTGGCCGACCTCGGGGTTCACGCCGTACATCTCGGGCCGCTCCAGGCGCTCGATGAACGCGAGGGCGTGGCCGACGGTGGGCAGCAGGATGTCGCCGCGCGGCTCGTTCGGCTTGGGCTCGATGGCGAACTTGAGGTCGTAGCCCTGCTCGACGACGTACTCGCCGAGGAGGTCGAAGGCCTCCTTCATGCGGTCGAGCGCGTCACGGACGTCCTTGGCGCCACCGGACTCGGAGCCCTCGCGGCCGCCCCACGCGACATAGGTCTTGGCGCCCAGCTCGGCGGCGAGGTCGATGTTGCGGATGGTCTTGCGCAGGGCGTAGCGGCGCACGTCGCGGTCGTTGGCGGTGAAGCCGCCGTCCTTGAAGACCGGGTGCGTGAACAGGTTCGTGGTGGCCATCGGGACGACCATGCCGGCGGCGTCGAGGGCCTGCCGGAAGCGCTTGATGTGCGACTCGCGCTCGGTCTCGGAGGACCCGAAGGGGATCAGGTCGTCGTCGTGGAAGGTCACACCGTGGGCGCCGAGCTCGGACAGGCGCTGCACGGACTCGACCGGGTCGAGCGCCGGACGGGTGGCGTCGCCGAACGGGTCACGGCCCTGCCAGCCGACGGTCCACAGACCGAAGGTGAACTTGTCTTCAGGGGTGGGCTGGTACGTCATCTTGCGGCTCCTCGCCGACTATTTCGTCATGGCGCTTTACAAATTAGTATGCGGGAACGCTGCTGGGAAGAGCCGACCGTCTTACAGACACAGATTTCCCGAGATTTCAGGAGAGCCGCATGTCAGCTGCCGATGGCCCCCTCGTCGTAGGGGTCGACAGTTCCACGCAGTCCACGAAGGTGCTGGTCGTCGATGTCGCGACGGGTGCGACCGTGGCGCGCGGGCAGGCACCGCACACCGTGACCTCGGGCGCGGGCCGCGAGAGCGACCCCGAGGAGTGGTACCGGGCCTTGCGCGAGGCGCTGGCCCAGTGCGGCGACGCGGCCCGGCGCGCCTCCGCGGTGTCGGTCGGCGGGCAGCAGCACGGCCTGGTGACGCTGGACGCGCAGGGGCGTCCGGTGCGGCCCGCGCTGCTGTGGAACGACGTGCGCTCCGCGCCGCAGGCCCGTCGTCTCGTGGACGAACTGGGCGGGGCGAAGGCGTGGGCGGAGCGGTTCGGCATCGTGCCGGCGGCCTCCTTCACCGTGTCGAAGTGGGCGTGGCTGGCCGAGCACGAGCCGGAGGCGGCGCGCGCCACGGCCGCGGTCCGGCTGCCGCACGACTACCTGGCCGGCCGTCTTACCGGTGACGGCACGACGGACCGGGGCGACGCGTCCGGTACGGGGTGGTGGGCATCGGCGACCGAGGTGTACGACGAGGACGTGCTCGGGCGCGTGGGCCTCGACCCGGCGCTGCTGCCGCGGGTGGTGGCGCCCGGCGAGGTCGCGGGCACGGTACGCGCGGGATCCGGCCTGCCCTTCGCGGAGGGCACGTTGGTGGCGGGCGGCACCGGTGACAACGCTGCCGCCGCGCTCGGCCTCGGCCTGCTGCCGGGCACTCCCGTACTGAGCCTCGGCACGTCGGGCACGGTGTACGCGGTGTCGCGGAACCGGCCGGCCGACCCCTCCGGCACCGTCGCCGGTTTCGCGGACGCGCGCGGCGACTGGCTGCCGCTGGCCTGCACCCTGAACTGCACGCTCGCGGTGGACCGGATCGCGGCGCTGCTCGGCCTGGACCGGGAGGCCGTCGAGGCGGGCGGCACGGCGACGATCCTGCCGTACCTGGACGGCGAGCGGACGCCCAACCTGCCGGACGCCTCCGGCCTGTTGACGGGTCTGCGCCACGACACGACCGGCGGCCAGCTGCTCCAGGCGGCGTACGACGGGGCGGTGCACGCGCTGCTCGGCGCGCTCGACCAGGTGCTCGACGCGGACGCCGACCCCGCGGCTCCCCTGCTGCTCATCGGCGGCGGAGCGCGCGGGACGGCCTGGCAGGAGACGGTCCGACGGCTTTCGGGGCGGGCGGTACAGGTGCCCGAGGCCGGCGAACTGGTGGCGCTGGGCGCGGCGGCGCAGGCCGCGGGCATCCTGACCGGCGAGGACGCGGGAGCAGTGGCCCGCCGCTGGGACACGGCGCGCGGCCCGCTGCTCGACCCCGTGGAGCGGCGGGACGAGGCGACGATGGAGCGGATCTCGGGGGTGCTGGAGGGGGCGGGAGCGCTTCTTGGGAACGAGTGAGGCCTGAGGCCCACCCGACAGGTGAGGCCCACCCACCGATGAGTGGGCCCACCTCCGGAAGATGTCACCTCACCGTCCCTGGGAGCATGAGCGTATGACCGCACCCCTGCACCGGCCGCGACCGGGCACGTCCGACACCCAGCAGGCCATGCGCCGCCGCAACCTGTCCCGCGTCATGCACGCCGTCGCCGCCGAGGGTCCGCTCTCGCGGGCCGCGGTGGCGCAGCACATCGGCCTGACACGGGCAGCCGTGTCCACACTGGTCGACGAGTTGATCCGGGCGGGGCTCCTGGAGGAGCTGGGGCCGCAGCGTCCGGGCGGCGTCGGGCGGCCGGGTTCAGCGCTCGCCGTCAGCGGTCAAGGTCCTGCCGGTCTTGGCGCCGAGGTGGGCGTCGACCATCTGGCGGTGTGCGCGGTGGACCTGATGGGCGAGGTGCGGGCGCGGGCACGGCGCCGGGTCAGCAATCGGGAGCGCGCGCCGAAGCCCGTACTGGACGAACTCGCTGAACTGGTAGGGGAGGTGACCGACGAGGCACAGGCGGCCGGGCTGCGGCCCGCCGGGCTCGCGATCGCCGTGCCGGGCCTGGTCGCACGCGGCACCACGACCGTCGTGCGCGCCCCCAACCTCGACTGGCACGACACGGATGTCGCGTCCCTGCTCCCGGGCGACGTGCCGGTCACCGTCGAGAACGAGGCGAACTTCGGTGCCCTCGCCGAACTGTGGCTCGCCGAGGACTCCCCCGCCGACTTCCTCCACGTGTCGGCGGAGATCGGCATCGGCGCGGCCCTCGTCGTGGACGGTCAACTCCTGCGCGGGACACGGGGGTTCGCCGGGGAGCTGGGCCACATGCCGGTGCGTCCGGAGGGGCCCGCGTGCCCGTGCGGCGGACGTGGGTGCCTCGAGCAGTACGCGGGTGAGGAGGCGGTGCTGCGCGCCGCGGGCATCGAGCCCGGCCCCGACCGGGTGTCACTGCTCGCCGAGCGGGCCGCCGACGGTGACGCCCCGACGCGCCGGGCGCTGCGCTCGGCCGGCACCGCGCTCGGCATCGCGCTGACCGGCGCGGTCAACCTCGTGGACCCGCGCGCGGTGGTCCTCGGCGGCGCGCTGTCCCGCCTCGCGCCGTGGCTTCTGCCGTCGCTGGAGCGGGAGTTGACCCGCCGTACGGCGTCTCCGGAGGACGGAGTCATCACCTCCGGCCTCGGTTCGGACGGGCCGCTGCTGGGGGCGGCGCACTCGGTGGTGCGGGCGGTGCTGGACGATCCGATGGGGGCGGTCGCCGCCTGAGGGCGGGCGGGTTCCGGTACCTGGGTGCCACCTTGGCACCGCTTCCCCACACGCCACTGGTTCGGACCTCTGACATGCGGTGTGACATGCGGTTGTTCACATTGCGCCGGTTGTCCACAGATCTTCCGTGCCCCCTTCCGCCCCAACCTGCGGGCCCCGTACCGTAATTCACGCGAGGCGCCGCACTCCCGTCCGTCCGACGGGTGGCGGCGCGCGCACGGGAAGGGGGGATTCCTGTGTCGGGGGATGTCACGGAGAACATCGAACCGCCATTGAGGCCGGGCCAGGTCTACGCGTGTTCCGTCGTGGGCATATCGCTGGTGCTCGGCGTCGTCGGCGTCCCTACGCCCCTCACCCACTGCCCACAGAGCGGAGCGCAGTCCTCATGAGCGATCTCCGGATGCTGACCGTCCGGCCGGGACCCGGCGAGTACGCCTGGACGTTCGGCGGTGCGCCGCCCGTCGCGCGCATCGCTCCGGGCACGGCGCTCGACCTGTTCACGGAGGACTGCTTCGCCGGCCGGGTCCGCTCCGAGAAGGACCTTGTCTCGGAGGTCTGCGAGTTCCCTTTCCTCAACCCGCAGACCGGCCCGTTCCACATCGAGGGCGCCGAGCCGGGCGACACCGTGGCGGTGCACTTCGTGTCGGTGGAGCCCGCCCGCGACTGGGCGGCGTCCACGACGGTGCCGCTCTTCGGGGCGCTGACGTCGACGCACGCGACCGCCACGCTGCAGCCGCCGCTGCCCGAGACCGTCTGGATATGGCAGCTCGACCGGGCGCGCCGCACCGCCCTGTTCTCGGCGCGGGACAGCGATTTCACCGCCGAACTGCCGATGGACCCGATGCACGGCACGGTCGGTGTCGCGCCCGCGAATCTGGAGGTCCGTTCCGCGCTCGTGCCGGACGCGCACGGCGGGAACATGGACACGCCGGAGATGCGGGCGGGCGTCACCTGCTACCTCGGCGTGAACGTGGAGGGCGCACTCCTGAGCCTCGGCGACGGGCACGCGCGGCAGGGCGAGGGCGAGACCTGCGGCGTGGCCGTGGAGTGCGCCATGCGCACCGTCGTCATCGTGGAGCTTCTCAAGGGCGTGGCGACGCCGTGGCCGCGCATCGAGTCGGACACGCACATCGTCTCGACGGGTTCGGCCCGCCCGCTGGAGGACGCCTTCCGGATATCCCAGCTCGACCTGGTGCAGTGGCTCGTACGGGACTACGGCTTCAGCGAGCTGGACGCGTACCAGTTCGTGACGCAGACCGTGGAGTCGCCGCTGGCGAACGTCTGCGACACCAACTACACGTGCGTCGCCAAGCTCCGCAAGGAATGGCTGCCCGCACGCGAGACGCACCGCGGGCTGCACACGCGGCTGCGCGAGAGCGCGGCGACCCTGCCGCGCCCCGAACTCTGAGCCCCCACCCCAACCAATCCCCCACCCCTCCACTCCCCCACTCACCCCCAGAGCACCGCACCCGCCCCACTGAGTTCCGCCCCACCGGTGCCCCGAGAGGCAGGATTGACATGGATCGAGCACATGGATCATTCCCGAGCCGCCGCCGACTGCTCCAACTCGGCGCGCTCGCCGCGGCGCCCACCGCACTGCTGGCCACGGGCCGGGCCGACGCCCTGCCGCTGGCGACGGTGGACTACCCGAAGGCCCAGTCCGTTCCGGCGAGCAAGTCCAACTACACGGTGTCCAACCGCCCGTTGTCGTACCCGATCGAGTTCGTGATCGTCCACGTGACGCAGGAGTCGTACGCGACGACGCTCGACATCTTCAAGAACCCGGCCAAGCAGGTCTCCGCGCACTACGTCGTCCGCTCCTCCGACGGACACATCGCGCAGATGGTGCGGGAGAAGAACGTCGCCTGGCACGCGGGGAACTGGGACTACAACACGCGCAGCATCGGCATCGAACACGAAGGGTGGGTCGACAAACCGGAGTACTTCACCGCCGCGATGTACCGGGAGTCGGCGGCGCTGACCGCGTCGATCTGCACGCGCTACGGCATTCCGAAGACGCGCGAGCGGATCATCGGCCACGTGGAGGTGCCCGGCGCGGATCACACGGACCCGGGGCCGAACTGGGACTGGGACCGGTACATGCGGCTGGTCGCCGCTTCCTGATACCGGGGGCGCGGCCGTCTCCACACCCGTGAGTGGCATGTGCCGAATCGCCCGATCCGTGTTCCGCTTCTTGTCGGCCCGCGCGCTCGGGGTGACGATGGTCGCGCCACCGCACCGTCGCGAAGGATTCCGCCTGGAGGCCGCGTTGACCGAACAGTGGGTCGCCCTGGAGCCGGGCACCGATCCGTCCGAGCGGGTCCGGGCGCTGCGCCGCGCGCACGACCGGTTCACCGCGGCCGGCACCGTGGCCCGCCCCGTGCGCCCCGTCGTCGCCGCGTCCTGGCGCCGCTCGGCGGGCGCGCACGTCAGCCCGGACGCGTCGGCGTCGGTGGAGATGCCGGAGGGCGATCTCGGCAGCTACCGGGCGGAGCATCCGCTGGCCCGTGTGATGCCGCTGTTCCGGGAGTTGATGGGCACGTTCGCCGCGGACGGCGAGCATCTGCTCGCGGTGTGCGACGCGCACGGCAGGCTGCTGTGGGTGGAGGGGCACGCGCGTACGCGGCAGGCGGCGGGACGGATGAACTTCGTGCCGGGCGCCCGCTGGTCGGAATCGGCGATGGGGACGAACGCGCCGGGCACGGCCGTCGCCGTCGACCGCCCGGTGCAGGTCTTCGCTGCCGAGCACTTCATCCGCAAGGTGCAGCCGTGGACCTGTGCGGCGGCCCCCGTGCACGACCCGCACACCGGGCGGCTGCTCGGCGCCATCGACATCACGGGCGGCGACCGCCTCGCGCACCCGCACAGCCTGGCGTTCGTGCAGGCGGTGGCGCGCGCGGCGGAGTCCCAACTCGCCCTCCTGACGCCGCCGCCGACGGCCGATCCGGCCCTGCGCCTGACCGTGCTCGGCCGCGACGAGGCCCTCCTCCTCACGCCGGACGGCCACAAGTTGCGCCTCAGCCGCCGCCACAGCGAGCTCCTCGTCCTGCTCTCCCGGCACCCGGAGGGCCTGACCGGCGACGAGCTCCTCTGTTTCCTGTACGAGGACGAGTCCGTCACGCCGGTGACGCTGCGCGCCGAACTGGCCAGGCTGCGCCGGGTGTTGGGGCCCGACGTGCTGCGCTCGCGCCCCTACCGGCTCTCGACGCCGGTCGACTCGGACCTCACCACCGTCGAGCGCCGACTCGCCTCGGGAGCGGTCACGGCAGCGGCCTCCGCATACACCGGCCCGCTCCTCCCGCTGTCGCAGGCGCCCGCCGTGGCCCGGATCCGGCACCGCCTCGCCGACGAACTCCGGGCCGCGCTCATCGCCCGCGCCGACCCCGACCTGCTGGCCGACTGGGTGCACGCGCCATGGGGCGAGGACGACCTGGACGTCTGGCGTGCGCTCGCAGCGGTCCGCCCGACGCCGCCGGTGCTTGCCCGCCTCGCCGCGCTCGACGACGAACTGCGCTCCCCGGCCCCGTACGCAACGTAACTGCAACGTCCGGACTCCTAGCCTCCCCTGCGAACGCTGCCCAAAGGCGGGCAGCCGCACAGGAGGCCACTCACCATGACCCGCTACGCAGCGCCCGGCACCCAGGGCTCCGTCGTCTCCTACGAGGCCCGCTACGACCACTTCATCGGCGGCGAGTACGCTCCGCCCGCCCGCGGCCAGTACTTCGAGAACCCGAGCCCCGTCAACGGACAGCCGTTCACCGAGATCGCCCGCGGCACGGCCGAGGACGTCGAGCGCGCCCTCGACGCCGCGCACGCCGCCGCGCCCTCCTGGGGCCGCACGGCGCCCGGGGCCCGCGCGGACATCCTCCTCAAGATCGCCGACCGCATGGAGCAGAACCTCGAACTCCTCGCCGTCGCGGAGAGCTGGGAGAACGGCAAGCCGGTCCGCGAGACCCTGGCCGCCGACATCCCCCTGGCGATCGACCACTTCCGCTACTTCGCGGGTGCGGTCCGCGCGCAGGAGGGCTCCCTCTCCGAGATCGACGACGACACGGTCGCGTACCACTTCCACGAGCCGCTCGGCGTCGTCGCGCAGATCATCCCGTGGAACTTCCCGATCCTGATGGCGACGTGGAAGCTCGCCCCGGCACTCGCGGCCGGCAACGCGGTGGTCATCAAGCCGGCCGAGCAGACCCCGGCGTCGATCCACGTCTGGCTGGACCTGGTCAAGGACCTGATTCCGCCGGGCGTGGTCAACGTCGTCAACGGCTTCGGCGTGGAGGCGGGCAAGCCCCTGGCCTCGTCGTCCCGCGTGGCGAAGGTCGCATTCACGGGCGAGACCACGACGGGCCGCCTGATCATGCAGTACGCCTCGGAGAACATCAAGCCGGTCACGCTCGAACTCGGTGGCAAGAGCCCGAACATCTTCTTCGACGACGTCTGGGCGAAGGACGACGACTTCCGCGACAAGGCCCTCGAGGGCTTCACGATGTTCGCCCTGAACCAGGGCGAGGTCTGCACCTGCCCGTCCCGCGCGCTCATCCAGCAGGGCCACTACAGCGAGTTCATCGAGGCAGCCATCGCCCGCACCGAGGCCATCAAGCCCGGCCACCCCCTGGACACCGACACGATGATCGGCGCCCAGGCCTCCAACGACCAGCTCCAGAAGATCCTCTCGTACCTGGACATCGGCCAGCAGGAGGGTGCGAAGGTCCTCACGGGCGGCCAACGCATCGAGTACGACGGCGAGTTGGCGGGCGGCTACTACGTCCAGCCCACCATCTTCGAGGGCCAGAACCGCATGCGGATCTTCCAGGAGGAGATCTTCGGCCCGGTCGTCTCGGTGGCCTCCTTCGCCGACTACGACGACGCCATCAAGATCGCCAACGACACGCTGTACGGCCTCGGGGCCGGGGTGTGGACCCGCGACATCAACACGGCGTACCGGGCGGGCCGTTCGATCCAGGCGGGCCGCGTCTGGACCAACTGCTACCACGCGTACCCGGCGCACGCGGCGTTCGGCGGCTACAAGCAGTCGGGCATCGGCCGCGAGAACCACAAGATGATGCTGGACCACTACCAGCAGACGAAGAACCTTCTGGTGTCGTACTCGGCGCAGAAGCTGGGGTTCTTCTAGGGGTGGGAGAAGGGCGCCTGACCTGACGCTTCTCCGGCCAGGCGCCGACCCTCGAACGTGTACCAGGGCGCGGCCTGCCTCCGGAGCGGTCCGGCGCGTATCCCGTTCCGCTCCCCCGCAGTTTGGTACCTTTCACTGGACACGTTAATCGATCGGATGTTCGTTTACTGGGATCTCCGAGACGTCCGTTGTCGGCAGTAAGCGCTCACGTCCTCCGACGTGCGGCGTGCCACACCATCGGACCGGGTGAACGCTCATGGCAGGAACCGATCACGAAAAGGCGCTGGACACCGCGCTCGCACAGATCGAGCGGAAATATGGCAGGGGTGCCGTCATGCGCCTCGGCGAGCGGCCCAATGAGCCCATCGAGGTGATCCCCACCGGATCGACGGCGCTGGACGTGGCACTCGGTGTGGGCGGCCTGCCCCGCGGGCGCGTGGTGGAGGTGTACGGGCCGGAGTCCTCCGGCAAGACGACGTTGACGTTGCACGCCGTGGCGAACGCGCAGAAGGCCGGCGGCTCGGTGGCGTTCATCGACGCCGAGCACGCTCTGGACCCGGAGTACGCCAAGAAGCTCGGCGTCGACACCGACAACCTCATCCTGTCCCAGCCGGACAACGGTGAACAGGCGCTGGAGATCACCGACATCCTGATCCGCTCCGGAGCGATCGACCTGATCGTCATCGACTCCGTCGCGGCCCTGGTGCCACGTGCCGAGATCGAGGGCGAGATGGGCGACTCCCACATGGGTCTGCAGGCCCGTCTGATGAGCCAGGCGCTCCGGAAGATCACCAGCGCGCTCAGCCAGACGAGGACGACGGTCATCTTCATCAACCAGCTGCGCGAGAAGATCGGCGTCATGTTCGGCTCCCCGGAGACCACGACCGGCGGCCGCGCGCTGAAGTTCTACGCCTCGGTGCGGCTCGACATCCGCCGTATCGAGACGCTGAAGGAGGGCACGGACGCGGTCGGCAACCGCACCCGCGTCAAGGTCGTCAAGAACAAGGTCGCGCCGCCCTTCAAGCAGGCCGAGTTCGACATCCTCTACGGGCAGGGCATCTCCCGCGAGGGCGGCCTGATCGACATGGGCGTGGACAACGACTTCGTCCGCAAAGCAGGCGCCTGGTACACGTACGAGGGCGGCCAACTCGGCCAGGGCAAGGAGAACGCCCGTAACTTCCTGAAGGACAACCCAGATCTCGCCAACGAGATCGAAAAGAAGATCCTCGGGAAGCTCGGAGTCGGGGTACCGGCGAAGGCCGCAGTCGCCGAGGACACGGGCGCCACCCCGGCCCCTGATGTCGCACGGACGTCGGCGGGGAACCTCGCCTGACAGGCAGGGCTCGGCCCGGCCGGGTCCTCGACGACCGCGTCAGGATCCATAGGAGACACGGAAGGGGGGCGGGCCCCCGCCGGGCGGGGCCGCGGCCCCCTCCG